>JAOZTL010000068.1 GCA_029942205.1 Bacteroidales bacterium
CGAGCGGGAAGTAGTGTACCGAAATGCGGCACACGTTGTACGTCCCGAGAAGATGATTCTCCCCATCATCGAAAATGGATCGTTGGGCGAATTTACCACTTCGGTAGCTTTGTACATGTACGATTTCCTTGCGGGTGTCAAGAAAGAAGAAAACCGACAAATGCTTAGTCGTGAAGAAACCATTGCCAAAGAGCCACTTATCGACAGTGAATTGCTCAAAGGTGGTGCTTTGTATTACGAATACAAAACAGACGATTCAAGATTAACCATCGAAATTCTTAAACGTGCCAACTCTTTTGGTGCTATTTCAAGCAATTATGTCGAATTTACCGATTTTGTGTATAATGATAAAGGAAAAATAGACCATGTAAAAGTTAAAGATACCATTTCGGACGAAAGCTTTAACATCCAAGCCAAAGAATACGTAAATGCAACAGGTCCTTGGGTCGATTTATTACGTAAAAAGGATAATTCCATCAATAAAAAACGGTTACACCACACCAAAGGCATACACATTGTTGTATCGAAAGATAAATTTCCATTGCAGCACGCCATTTATTTTGATGTTGGCGATAAGCGTATGGTGTTTGCCATTCCACGCATGAACTCGGTCTACATCGGAACTACCGATACCGACTATGTGGGTGAATTTGAAGAGCCTGCAATCACACAAAAAGACGTAAACTACGTGCTGGATGCCATCAACCGAATAGCTCCAAAAGCCAAACTGAAACCCGAAGACGTGATTTCGGCATGGGCTGGCTTGCGCCCATTGATTCATGAGGAAGGAAAAGCGCCGTCTGAACTTTCACGCAAAGACGAAATATTCTTTTCCGACACTGGACTGATCTCTATTGCTGGCGGAAAACTAACGGGTTACCGACTAATGGCTGCCAAAATAGTCGATTTGGTCAGTAAACAAATTATGGCTAACGAAAAACGAGATTTTGGAGAGTGTATCACCAAAAACTTGCGCTTGGCTGGTGCCGATTTTTCTTTTTATCCTGAAATGCCAAAAGTAGTCGAATTTGCCGATAAAAAATACGACGAAGCCAAAGAGTTACAGCCAGATCCGTTGGAGTTCAAAAAGCTGTTTTACCGATACGGAACCAATATCGACAAAATAACAGATAAAGCTTACGATTATTACAACCAAAGCAAAGATGCAAAATCGGCTTGGATCAAAGCTGAAGTGTGGTATTGCATCAATTATGAAATGACCACCAACTTGTCCGATTTCTTTATCCGACGCACAGGAATGATTCATTTCTATATTGACGAAATAATGCCTGTACTCGACATGGTTGCCAACAAAATGGCAGACATACTCAACTGGAGCAATGAAGCAAAAGAAATATACATTAAGCAATTTAAAATGGACTATCAGCACGCAACGATCTACGACAAATAAGTCTTCAATCTTTTTGTGTTGCTAGGTCTTCGACCTTTTGATGTTGCTTACACACGTGTGCAAAACTTGTACAATCGGTAAGTTACCTGAAAGTAACTGGATACAGAACGACTGATTTGCAAACGATTGTAAATCAAGCTCGAAATATTTATTTCACACCTTCAAAGTGTTTTTAACTTTGGAGGTGTATTTATTTTCATTACTTTTGCCGCCTGAATAGAGTTTGGTGTAGAATCAAAAACGCCTTTGTTCTATTTATTAAACGATTAAATTACTATTGCTTATAATAAAAGATAGACAAATGAAACAATACATTCAAAAACTGACCAACGGACTTCAATACGGAAAACACTTATTAACACAAAAAAAAGCAAAACCTTACGAATTTATCAATTGGCTACGCTTTGCTAATGCAGGCATGCTGAACGATGGGAATGTCCACGGATTTGAATATGCCATCGAGCACTTACCTTCCGATAATCCGATAATCGAAATTGGCTCATTTTGTGGATTATCCACCAACTTAATGAATTTTTATTTGGAACGAAACAAAAAAACAAACAAACTCATTACTTGCGACAAGTGGATGTTTGAAGGCGCAGAAGTTCCAGAAAGCCTTTTGGAAGGAAGCAAAATTACACACAAAGAATACAAACAATTTGTGAAAGAAACGTACATTCGCAATGTGTCTTTCTTTAGCAAAAACAACTTACCGTACACGATCGAAGAATTTTCTGATGACTTTTTTGCTCGTTGGAACAAGAACGAAAAAACTACCGATGTCATGAACCGAGAAATTCAACTTGGTGGTAATATTAGCTTTGCATACATCGATGGAAACCATACGTATGAATATGCCAAACGGGATTTTGAAAATGTAGATAAACACTTGGATGTTGGAGGCTTTATTCTTTTTGACGATTCCGCCGATTACTACTCACACTTTGGCGTGAATGAGCTCATGCAAGAAATCAAACAAATGAGCAACTATTCCGTAATAATGAAAAACCCAAACTATTTGGTAAAAAAAATCAGCTAAGGTCTATTAATATTGATTCAGCAAAAAAGTCAAAAATATTCTTATTGCTGAATCAATATCGCAGTAGCTATGCCTGCTACGATTCCTATTCCTGTGGCAGCTAAGGATGTTTTTATGCGTTTTCGGTTAGCTGCTTCTTTGTAGCCAAGTACATACGGGCGATTTGCTTTTTGTACGTCGCTTAATGCCAGTTTCTTGTCATTTAGTTTCCATACGGCAACTGTTGCATTTTGTGCCAATGGAAAAACAGGAGCCAGCAAGCTACTCAGCGCAATCGTAGGAACTGCCACAGGCGTTGCAAAGCCTACGATAGCTCCTGTAACCATCGAGCCTACCGATCGGTAATTGTTTTTTGCATCCAACTTGCCTTCCAAATAGTTTCGCATTTGCAATACTGAGAAATCCACAGAATCCACCACAGGCTGATAATAAACAGTTTCTGTGCCTTCGCTCGTAATCGAAAAAATATCCTGCCTCATCAAACTACGTGTTCGGTCATTTTTATTTTTATAAAAAACAATGCTATTTTCTTCTTCTAGCTGATAGCGACTTGTTTCTATTTTAGAACCATCCGTAAGCCAAATGCTATGCTGGGCAAACAAAAGACTCGGTAATAAAATTCCAATAATGCTTAATAGTTGTCTCATTTCTTGAAATTTAAGGTCTTCGACCTGTTTGATGTTATTTATATAATTCTGTTAATTCAGACTTCCCATGAACTTACTGATTTAGATTGATAATTTGTCCAAAAAGACAAAGTCTGTAATTCCTAGTATTCAGCAAAATAAGGTCGAAGACTTTAGAAATTAATTTCTAGTGCCAATTCATAAATATTGCGTGTGTCTGTATCCGTTTTGTATTGATCTACGTCCAAAATGATTTTATTTTTAAGAAAGCGATAAGCAATTCCTCCTACCAGTACATTTGCATGTACATCAGCAGCTTGATGTGATACAAAATCGTCGTATCGACCAAATAAAGAGAAAGCAGTTTTCGGTATTTTTATTTCACCAAAAACAGAATATCCATCATTTTTGAACGCATCGCCATTGGCATCAAAATACTCTTCTTCGTTATCGCCTTTGCCTTGATAATACTGCAATGCAAGCGTGTGGTATTTACTTTCGGATGTTAAATAAGCAATATGCATCATAAAATCAGAAGGATCGACAGCAGCATTGTTTTGCCCGTAAGCAAATGCATAAGAAAGTTGTAGTCCTGGCATTATGGTAGGCATAGGGCGTAAAGTTAAACGTCCTTCGATGGTTTTGTTGTTATTTTGTTCGATAGCATGATAACCCGGACCGTTGAATACTCCCAAAGCAAAACTTCCGTATTTCCCAGGCTCTTTGCTATTGACTTCTTTTCGATATTTTTCGTCTATTTTGCCACCTAGCAAGCCTGTGTACAAAATACCAAAATCTGCCGAATTGATAACATGAAATCGTTCAATATACATTTTTCCTTGTACTCGATAGCGATTTACTGTTTGCTCAAAACCAAGCCATGGGCGATGAATAAGTCCAAATTCAAAGTAAGTGTTTTTTAATGGTTCAACTTTCTTAAGTGCCATTTTCATGTAAAGGTACTTCAGGCGCATTTCTACGTTGCCTGCATCGTTGCCTTCTTTATCGAGTGTGATGTCTTGTGTATAGCGTACCGAAAAAACATCGTTTAGCTTTGTTTTAATTGTAAAATAGCCTCTTTTAAGATTGAAACTACCCAAATCTGCATCTTCTTGGTAAATGTAACCCAAAAACCAATTGCCCGAAATGGTCGTGTTCTGAATCAAATTTGGTGCTAGTTGTGTTTTATTTTCTTGTCCTACAATCGATAACGAAATGAACATGAATAAGAATAAAAAGCTTTTTTTTATCATCGGTTTTTGTTTTTTAGGTCTTCGACCTATTTGATGTTGCTTATGCACTAGTGTAACAATTTTTATTAGTAATAACTTATCACGAAATAATTAAGAACTTAATTTTGTTCATCTAAAATCTTCGACCTTACAACAAAGGTATATAAATACTGGTTAATTTACTATTAATAATCAGATTTGGATCTGAAAAAAACTTCCTTCAATTTTTCATTGGTCTTACTAACCAAAAATAACTCCCTATTAGAGCCACTAGAGCTACATTAATCATCCATAATATACTTGTACTCAAAAATATGCCTGCTGCGTTGTTACTGAAAGTACTTAAAAAGAAAATTGAAAGCGAAGATCGAATGGATATTTCTGCCAAACTCATCGCTGGAATAAATAAAAGCGAAAAATAGCTAAACGATAAGCCTATAAATGCTTCACTTGGTGAAATATCTACCTGAAAAAAGAGCAATAATAAATAAAACTGACTAGCAAAGATCAAATATCGAGAAATACTTAACAATAACACTACCGAAAGCTCGCCTACTTGCAAGCCAGATAAATAGCAAATAGCTGTATGGTGCTTGTTTAGCCATGCTACTTGCTGCAAACGATCGGAAAAAAATGACAGCCGATAATAAAAGAGAAATGCAAAAAATAACAAAAGAAAAACAACAAATGGAACGAATTGAAGCACAGAAGTGTTCATTTGCCAAGTATCGGGAGAATATTGGATAGAGAAATAAATAAGCCCAACAGCGCCCATGAGTAGTGTGGTGAGCGATTGTGCATAGCTACTAAGCATGGCAGCCAACAGCCCTTGCTTGCGTTTGGCTTTGGGTAAATAAAAAATACGACCTGCTAGCTCGCCCACTCGTGCGGGGGTATACACGCCCAACGAAACGCCCGACAGAACCGCTTTAATTGCTTCGGCAAACGATACAGAGTGCAGTTTTCGTAGTAAATACTGCCATTTATACGATTCCAACGCCCAATTAACGGGCATCAGTAAGAGTACCAGCACTAAAGCACCGTAATCGTATGCGGATAAACCATAAAACGATTCCCCGAAAGCTGACCATTGCTCAAAATAAGCCAAGCGATAGCCTATGTAGAGGTAAGATAAAAATGCGCTTAACCATTTTATCCACTTCCAAACTTTAGCTTTCTGCTTCGCTTTCATTTACTTTATTTACGATAGGCAAAGCCACCAAGGAAATCACGCCCATCACTATCAAGAAGAGCGTCATGGCACCGTGTGTTGCAAAAGCAAAGGCATAGCCATAAGGATCTGCCACTACCCCGTACAGCAACAGTGTTTCGATAACCATAAAATGCCATGCTCCAATGCCTCCTGGAACGGGAACGACCATTCCAAAGCTTGCCATTACAAAAATGGTTAGCCCTGCCATTACGCCCAAATGATTGGTGTACGGAAAGGCATAAAAGGTAACATAAATCATCATAAAGTACATCACCCAAATGAATATGGAATGAAAAATGAATGCCCACTTGCGCTGCATACCGATTACGGTTTTCACTCCTTCCAGAAAATTAACAAGCACACCGCTTAGCTTATCAAACAAAGCAATGCCCGACAAGCGATGGCGGAACTTCCAAATAGTAAATAAGGCAACAAGCCCTAGTACCATGAGTACCACCAACCATTGTGTGTACGGTAGTAGTCCATTTACTTTTTCGGCGATGCCAGGGTGGTTGTCTAAAAACACAAACAAAATATCGTACTGGCTAAAAATGACAATCAACAATAAAATAACTAGCATAATGACATCAAACACCCGATCGATGACCACCGTGCCGAGTAGTTTGGTGAATGGGACTTTATCGTACTTGCTCACAACGCCACAACGGGTAATTTCGCCTGCCCGTGGGATGGCCATGTTGGCTAGGTACATGACCATGATGGCAAAAAAGGTGTTGTGAAGCTTTGGTTTATAGCCCATCGACTCGATGAGTATGTTCCAACGCATGGCTCGGCTTAAATGACTAAATAAGCCAAGTATTAACGATACGAATATCCACCAATAATTGGCTGAACGTAACGAATCCATAATTTGATTGATGTTCTGATCTCGATAAACCAACCAGAATAATAAAATACCTGTGGCAAAGAATATACTTATCTTTATGGTTTGTTGTAGTGTTTTTTTCAATGCGTTTGTTGTCTATATTTTTTTAAGGTCTTCGATCTATTTTGATGTTGCTTACGTAATTATGTAAACCACAACAATTAAGATCAAAAATATTACAAGTGATAGTCAGAGGATGACTTTATTTATTAGAGACTTCGTAATTGAAAAAATGGATTCAATTCAATTCAACTAACTTAGTCATCCACTGACTGATTATTAAACTAATTTAAGTGCACTATCGAAAACCTTATAAGTCTAATAAATCGAACTTTTGTAGTTCTTTGCGATACGAGTCTATCGGTTCGCAAGTGCACATGAGGTTACGATCGCCATAAGCATCTTCGACACGTGATACAGCAGGCCAGAATTTGTTTTCGGCAATCCACTTGAGAGGAAATGCTGCTTTCTGACGTGAATAAGCATGCTTCCAATTATCATCAGTTACTTCCTGTGCTGTATGTGGTGCATGTTTTAGCACATTGTCGGCTGTATCGGCAGCTTGGTCTTTCACTTCCATTATTTCGTGATGAATGGAAACCATTGCCTCTACAAAGCGATTAAGTTCTTGTAAGGATTCGCTTTCGGTAGGCTCTACCATTAGTGTTCCATGTACTGGGAATGACAGTGTAGGCGCATGAAACCCGTAATCCATCAAGCGTTTAGCGATGTCGGTTTCTGTAACTCCAGTTAATGGCTTAAAGTTACGACATTCGAGAATCATTTCGTGCCCTACGAAACCATTTTCACCAGTATACAGAATATCATAATAATCCTTTAGAGACGCAGCTAAGTAATTGGCATTAAGGATAGCAACTTTGGTGGCTTCGGTAAGCCCTTCAGAACCCAGCATTTTGATATAACCATACGTAATAGGCAGTACACTAGCACTTCCCCATGGTGCGGCCGATACGGCTGAGCGTTTACTGTTTCTGCTCGTGTCTATTACTGCATGACCAGGTAGAAAATCTACTAAATGCGGGGCTACACCGATAGGTCCTACACCAGGTCCTCCGCCACCGTGAGGTATTGCAAAAGTTTTGTGTAGATTCAAATGGCATACGTCCGCTCCTATTCGAGCAGGATTAGTTAGCCCTACTTGTGCATTCATGTTGGCTCCATCCATGTATACCTGTCCGCCGTTGTAGTGAATGATTTGGCACATTTCTATAATTGCAGACTCAAATACACCGTGTGTGGAAGGATAAGTAACCATGAAAGCAGCTAAATTATCGGTGTGTAAAGTGGCTTTTTTGCGTAAATCTTCGACATCAATGTTTCCACGCTCGTCGCATTCCACAATGACGACTTTCATACCAGCCATTACCGCACTAGCAGGGTTGGTTCCATGTGCCGATGATGGAATTAAAACTACATCCCGATGCCCTTCATTCTTGCTTTTTAAGTATTCATCGATCACCATAAGCCCAGCATACTCGCCAGCTGCGCCAGAGTTGGGTTGCAAAGAGACATCAGCAAAGCCAGTGATAACGGACAAGTCGTTGCGTAGCTCTTTGAACAGCTGATGGTAGCCTGCTGCTTGCTCGGTAGGCACGAATGGGTGCATTCCGCCAAATTCTATCCAACTAAGCGGGAACATCTCGGTAGCTGCATTTAGTTTCATGGTGCACGATCCGAGTGGCATCATGGAGTGAGTCAATGAAATATCACGTCGTTCGAGTTTTTTGATGTAACGCACCATTTCGGTTTCCGAGCGGAACTGATTAAAAACATCCAGCGTGAGGTATTGACTGGAGCGCAGGTATTGCTTATCGAAATAGACTTTGTCTTCGACTTCGGTAATCTTTTGTGCCACTTGCTGGTTGGCGATAGCAAATACGACAATAAGTTGGTTAATATCAAACTCGTTGGTGGTTTCGTCGATACTGATTCCAACGGTTTTATTGTCGAAATAACGGAGGTTGATTTTCCGTTCGAGGGTTAATTTCCTAATTTCTTCGAGGTCTACCTGCTCAGGTATTTCTATTTTTATGGTGTCGAAGAAGTTGGTGTTGGTTTGTTTGTATCCCAAAGCGGTCAGTTGCTCACTCAGTAGCCCTGCTGCACTGTGTATGCGCATGGCTATCTCTTTGATTCCTTCAGCACCATGGTATATGGCGTACATGCCTGCCATGGTGGCTAGTAGAGCCTGTGCGGTACAAATGTTTGAGGTTGCTTTTTCACGTTTGATGTGCTGCTCACGTGTTTGGAGTGCCATACGTAATGCGCAATTGCCGTTTTTGTCTTTGGATACGCCAATAATACGCCCTGGAATGTTTCGTTTATATTTTTCACGTGTCGCAAAGTATGCGGCAGCAGGACCTCCGAAGCCCATCGGTACGCCAAAGCGTTGTGTTGTTCCGAATACCATGTCGGCATCCCATTCGCCTGGAGGTGTGAGTAGTGCCAAGCTCATAAAATCGGCTGCCACACCTACGAGCATCTTGTTTTCGTGTGCTTTTTGGACAAAATCGGCATAATCAATCACTTGCCCGTCGGTATTAGGGTACTGGATGATTGCACCGAATAGCTTCTGCGAAAAGTCGTAGCTTGCAAAGTCGCCCACTAACAGTTCAATGCCTAACGGCAAGGCTCGTGTTTGTATTACATCCAGCGTTTGTGGGAAAATGTTTTGGTCAATGAAGATGGTCTTCACGCCTTCCTTTGCCATAGGGCGTGGACGTAGGTTGTACATCATAATCATGGCTTCGGCGGCGGCGGTTGCCTCATCCAGTAAGGATGCATTGGCTAGTTCCATGCCCGTAAAGTCGATTATCATGGTTTGGAAATTGAGTAATGCTTCCAAACGCCCTTGTGATATTTCGGCTTGATAGGGGGTGTAGGATGTATACCACGATGGGTTCTCTAGGATGTTACGTTGAATAACGGCTGGCGTAACTGTATCGTAATATCCCATACCGATATAGCTATCAAATACTTGGTTGGCTTCGGCTATTTGCTTGATACAGCGGTAGTATTTCCGTTCGCTTAGCCCAGCGTCTAATGCCAGTGGTGCTGCTAGCCGAATATTGGCTGGTACGGTTTTGTCTATCAGTTCGTCTAAGGACGATACGCCTATTTTCTTTAGCATGATTGCTTGTTCGCTCATGCGTGGTCCATTGTGTCTGGTAATGAATTTTTCTGTTGCCATTGTTTTTATAATTTTAAGCACTTCGTGCTGTTTGCTGTTACTGATCTAAATACAAGCTAAAATCCTGAGACTCAATAAGTCGAAGGTCTTTTTAATGTATATTTGAGTGCGTAAAATTAATAAGAAGATTGCTTATAATTTAATTATTTAAGAAAAAATACGGAAATTTGTTGTAAAACGTGAATGTGCTTATGCCATTTCTTTTATTTTTTTGTTTCGCCTAAGGCTCAAAAAAAAATAAAAGAAATGGCATTAAGCACAATGGTATGTTCCTAATCTATGTATTTTTCAAATGGTTTCACAAATTTTGTTATCATGTAATCAGCACGTTTTTTTGCTTGTTCTACAAAATGTTTCAAATATGCTTTTGCCCAACTTTTTTTATTTCCTTTAAATTCTTGATAGCGTAAAAAAGTAGTGACTTTACTCATTCTTAATTTTATTTAAGAAA
>JAOZTL010000069.1 GCA_029942205.1 Bacteroidales bacterium
ACAAACTCTTAACCTATCAGGTCTTGCTCGGCAAATTGAGAACTAACATGATTGAATGTGTTACGTTATTTTATTTTTTTAATTTCAGATTTCATAAAGCCTGCCCAATTTTTATATTTATCGACTCCTGTACTCTTATATATGCTTTCAAATATTTCTGCAGCATTCTCGTAATATGCTATTACTTTCTTCTTTTTCCCCATTGCTTTACTTACCAAAGCTAATTTATAGTACGACATACCTAGACCCGAATGCAAATCTAAACTATTGGGATTAGATTCATATAATTCTTTTTTAAATTTATTATAAAGAGTGTAGTATTCCAAGGCTTTCACAAAATTTCCCTGTGATTCATAAATTCCACCGAGTTTAGAATACGAAATGGCTAGACTATTCTTTAGACTTTCACTTTTGGGATTAAACTCATATAGTTGTTTAGCTAAACCAGCATCTAGTGTATAATACTCCAAGGCTTTCACTAAATCACCCTGTAATTCAGAAATCGCACCAAGTTTGGAATAGGAAATGGCTAAACCATTTTTTAGGCTTTCATTTTTAGGATTAGCCTCATAGAGTTCTTTAAATAAAGCAAGTTGGTGCGTGTGACATTCTAGGGACTTAACTAAGTTACCCTGTGATTTATAAATACTACCCAAATTTTGATAGGAAATAGCTAGACCATATTTCAGGCTTTCACTTTTGGGATTAGACTCATAAAGTTCTTTAGTTAAATTAACATCAAGTGCATAATATTCCAAAGCATTAACAAGATCATCCTGTAATTCATAAATTCTACCAATTTTAGAATAGGAAATAGCTAGACCATTTTTTAGGCTTTCACTTTTGGGATTTGTCTTATAGAGTTCTTTAGTCAAATCAATGTCTAATGTATAATATTTCATGGCCATCACGAAATTGCCTTGTGATTCATAAATTCCACCGAGTTTTTCGTAAGAAATCGCCAAACTATTTTTCATACGTTCACATTTGGGATTAGACTCAGAAAGCTCTTTTCCTAGTTGATTAAAAAAGGTGTAAAATTCCAAGGCTTTAACAAAATCTCCTTGTGCTTTATAAATATTACCCAAATTTTGATAGGAAATAGCTAGATTTTCAGTATAAAAATAATTGTACTTATTTTGTTTATGTAACTCTTTGTATAAATTAAAAAACTCAGTATAAGTAACAAGAGCGTTCGAAAACCTCCCTGTTTCATGATAAATAGTACCTTTAAAATTACAAACACTTCCTCTACGCCAATCTTCAATTTCCATTCTGAGTAATTTATCACAAAACATCAAAGCTATCTCATATTGTTTACGATTTCTAAGGTAATTTGCATAATTAAAGGTATTTTCTACATGAGTGGTGTCCAGTAGCCAGAGTTGTTGGTAGAGTGTATCGGCTTTTTCGTACTCAAGTTGCATTACCAAGAGTTCTACTTTCAGTTGTATGGTTTGCATGAGCGTATCCCGGTGTAGTAAGTTATCTTGTTCACGTACAGCCAACAGTGTTTTCAGACTGTCAGTAGTTTGCTTGTCATTTATTAGAGCGTTTGCAGCACTAATCAAGTCTTTTTCGTTCATAATTTCAATGGCTTTGTCAATATTACCCAATTGAAATTGCTCAAAAGCTCGCTTGTACAAATCACTTACATCGTCAAAATTTGTACGAGCAAATTGTTCGGCTAGTTCGTTGGCGTATTTTATGGCAGCTTCCTTTTCTTCCATTAGTTTACGCTGTTGCATCACAAATTGTTCTTCGGCAATTTTAGATGCATCCAATTGTTTTTTCAATTCTTTTATTTGACGCTCGTGCCCAGCAGTTATCGCTTTTACAGAGATATTGTAGTATTCTACTTGTTTCTGAGCTATCAGACCAGCTTTGCAGAGAATTATTTTTAGCTTTTGTTTGCTCAGTTTGGCGGTTTGCAGTTCTTTTATATTTACTATTTCATAGCCTTTTTTATATATTTCTTCATACACAATCAAATCACCTAGGCTTTTACCTCGAAAGGTCAATTTGAAATTACCTGCTATATCGGTGGTTTTGTCTGCTGCACCGTAAAAAGTAATTTGTACACCAGCAAGTGGTGTTTTATTACTATTAAGGCTTGTAACCCAGCCTGTTTGTGGGGTTTGTGCTAGGGAGCTTATGTAGAATAAACTCAAGGTAAGATGGAGTAAATATCTCATATTGCTTATTTTTGGGAGATTAAAGTTCTAATGGCGTAAGAGCTTTAGCCCAAATAACCAAGAAGTTATGGGGCTAAAGTCATCGTTGTAAATTGCTTATTTACGATGTATTGCATAAGTGCATACGCAATATCAAAGAGGTCGAATACCTAGGTTCTGATAACACCTACTTTATAATCCTCTTTGATAGGATTATGGCTAGCCGCTTCTATTCCCATCGAGATTATTTTTCGTGTTTCTGTTGGGTCGATGATTGCATCAATCCATAGGCGTGATGCGGCATAGAACGGAGTTGTTTGTTTGTCATACCGATCGGTAATGGACTGCAAAAGCTCATTCTCTTTCTCTTTCGATAAACTTTCGCCTTTTGCTTTCATCGAGCTTACTTGTATCTGTAACAGTGTTTTAGCGGCACTTTCGCCACTCATTACCGCTATTTTTGCCGATGGCCAAGCCACGATCAAACGTGGGTCGTATGCTTTGCCGCACATGGCATAATTACCTGCACCATAGGAGTTTCCAATGACAATCGATATTTTTGGAACGATGGAATTAGCCATGGCATTCACCATTTTTGCACCATCCTTAATGATACCGCCATGCTCCGAGCGTGAGCCAACCATAAAGCCCGTTACATCGTGCAGAAAAACAAGTGGAATTTTTTTCTGATTACAATTCATGATAAAATGAGAAGCTTTGCTGGCAGAATCGGAATAAATAACGCCGCCAAATTGCATTTCACCTTTTTTGTTTTTGATAACAGTACGCTGATTGGCAACAATACCTACCGCCCAGCCGTCTACACGGGCATAGCCGCATATGATGGTGCTGCCGTAGCCTGTTTTATATTCGTCAAATTCCGAATCGTCTATCAATCGGTCGATAATTTCGTGCATATCAAACGGTTGATTCCGTAATTCGGGCAAAATACCATAAATTTCTTTCGGATCTTTTTTTGGTGATTTTGGTTCTATACGGCTGAAACAAGCTTGTTTAGGCTTTCCTATTTTCGATAGAATACTACGTATTTTATCCAGTGCCTCTTTATCCGTTTCTACTTTATAGTCCGTAACTCCCGAAATTTCGGAATGTGTCGTTGCTCCGCCAAGAGTCTCGTTATCAATAGATTCACCAATTGCTGATTTTACCAAATACGAGCCAGCTAAGAAAATTGTCCCTGTTTTGTTTACAATAATCGCTTCGTCAGACATAATTGGCAGGTAAGCCCCGCCAGCCACACAACTCCCCATGATTGCCGATATTTGGGTAATTCCCATTGCCGACATGCGTGCATTGTTTCTGAAAATGCGTCCAAAATGCTCTTTATCTGGAAATATTTCGTCTTGCATAGGTAAAAACACACCAGCACTATCCACTAAGTAAACAATAGGAATGTGATTTTCAATGGAAATTTCTTGCGCCCGAAGGTTCTTTTTAGCCGTAATTGGAAACCAAGCACCAGCTTTCACAGTCGCATCATTTGCCACTATAATGCATTGTCGTCCAAATATATAGCCTATAACAACCACAACGCCACCCGATGGACATCCGCCGTATTCTTTGTACATGCCATCGCCAACGAATGCTCCAATTTCGATTTGCTCAGAATCATTATCTAGCAGATAATCAATGCGTTCTCTGGCTGTCATTTTACCTTGCGCATGCAGTTTTTCTATTTTCTTTTTACCGCCACCTAGGCTGATTTTCTGAAATCGCTGTTTTACCTCTGCAACTAACAGTTTGTTAGCGTCTTCGTTTTTATTAAATTTTAAATCCATCTTTTATTTTTGTTGTTTTTGTTGATGACCAAATATAAGATTTTTTTTGATTTTAGGCAATTAAATTACATGATTTAATTGCTTGATTTATAGTTTTTTTGTTTGAACTGAAACCTGTTTAGAGCAAAATGGTTTGATTATTCAAAATTAAATCGTCAATAATGCGTTTTTATGTTTAATTTTACATCGAAAATAAAACTTGCATTTATGGATTATTTAGAGAAAAAACAAGAACTCCTTGTCGAGGATAAGAATCTTTTGCCGATCAATAGAGAGCTTATCGAGAAAGCTCTGAATATGATAGGCTCGAAGAGTAATGTGGAGAAAAGTATCGAAATGGCTAAAATTATCCGTTTCGAGATGGGCTATGGTACGACTCCCATTGTGGCAGCTTTACTTGCCGATGCAGTGGCAATCAAAGAGTTGAAAATTAATGAGTTGAAGAATGATTTTGGAAAAGAAGTCATTTCTATTTTGGATGGATTGGAGCGAATCCCGAAATTGCATTTGGATAAATATTTGGCTCAAACCGAAAATTTCATCCAACTTTTATTGACGATTACGCAGGATATTAATGCGATTTTGGTAAAGCTTACTGAACGCTTGTTCCATTTGCGAAATTTGAAATACGAAACGGAGGAACGGCAGCGATCTGTTGCTCAGGAGATTTTGTCGCTTTATGCTCCCGTAGCGCATCGTTTGGGCATGTACGCCGTCAAGACAGAATTTGAAGACAGTTCGATGAAGTTTTTGAATCCCGAAATTTATTTTGATATTGCTCGAAAACTGGATCAAACCAAAGCTTTTCGTGCTAAATATATCAACGAATTTATTGCACCAATACAAGAAACATTAGAACAAAATAATTATAAATTTACAATAAAAGGTCGTCCAAAGTCTATTTTTTCTATTTGGAATAAAATGAAAAAACAAGGCGTTCCTTTCAACGAGGTGTACGATTTATTTGCAATTCGGATAATTTTAGACATCGAATTGAAAAAAGAAAAAGCCATTTGTTGGAATGTATATTCCTTATTAACAGATTCTTATACGCCAAACCCCAAGCGTTTGCGTGATTGGATTTCGTCGCCAAAAGGAACGGGCTATGAGTCGTTACACGCCACCGTAATTGGCAACGAAGGAAAATGGGTAGAAGTACAAATCCGTACCGAGCGGATGGACGAAATAGCAGAGAAAGGGCACGCAGCGCATTGGAAATACAAGGAATCGGGCAATGCCGAAAGTGGCGATTGGCTGGCTCGCATGCGTGAAGCACTAGAAAATCCAGCGCAAAATGACGATGAAAGTGTAGAAAAGAAAAATTTATATTCGGATGAAATTTTTATTTTTACACCCAATGGCGATTTACGCAAAATGCATGCTAATGCAACAATACTTGATTTTGCTTTTTCTATACATTCAAATATCGGGGAAACTTGCACAGGAGCTATTGTTAATGGCAAAATGCAAAATATAAAAAATCAGTTGAATAATGGAGATGAAGTAAAAATTTTGACCTCCAAAAAACAGCGTCCAAAGCACGAATGGCTTGAAATTGCCAAAAGCACGAAAGCCCAAAATCGGATCAAACGTGCGCTGAAAGCCTCTCTGTACGAGGATTCGGAAAACGGAAAAGAGATTGTTAAGCAAAAGTTGCAGCAGCTTAAAATGGATTTTGTTGATTCAAATATCAATGTACTTACGGATTATTTTGAGTTTAGTACGCCCGTAGAAATGTATCAAGCTTTTGGAAAAGGCAAGATTGATGTGTTAAAAATCAAGAAAGCTTTTGTGAAAGAAGAGATTGATAATGAGACTGTAAAGAAAGACATGTTTATTCCAGACACGTCGGCAGAAAAATTACTGGAAGAGCGTCCCGATTATTTGGTGATCGATAATCTTTCGACACTCGATTTTAATTTATCTAAATGCTGTAATCCGATTCCTGGCGATAAAATTTTTGGATTTGTAACCGTAACAAAAGGCACTCGTATTCACAAAAAGTCGTGTCCTAATGCCAAAGAGTTATACGCCAGATACCCGTATCGGGTCGTAGAGGCGCGCTGGACGAAAGAGGATTTTGATACCGCTTTTACTGCCAACATTCACCTTGCAGGCTATGATGCGCTTGGTGTAACGAATGCCATCACGCAAATTGTTTCGACCGAATTGAAGCTGAATATGCGGTCGATAAACATCAAATCTCGGAGCAAAAATCAATTTGACGGAATAATAGTGATCGACGTGCACGGAAAAAAAGAATTGAATGCCGTAATTACTCGCTTGCAAAAAATAAAAGACGTAATAAGTGTTACACGATTGAATAAATTATAAAAATATGAAAAAACAATGGAAAGCAGGAACGCTTCTGTATCCTGTTCCAGCAGTGATGGTTAGCTGTGGAGCAGACGAATCGGAGCACAACATAATTACTATTTCGTGGATCGGGACAATCAACAGCGACCCGCCGATGTTGTCTATTTCTATTCGCAAAAGTAGGCATTCGTATGACATTATTCGGCGAAATATGGATTTTGTGGTAAATTTGGCATCCAAAGAATTGGCACATGCTACTGATTGGTGTGGTGTGCGTTCGGGCAAGGATTTTGATAAGTTCAAAGAAATGAAACTTACGCCCGAAAAGGCGCAGGTAGTAAAAGCTCCATTGATAGCCGAATCTCCATTGAGTTTGGAGTGTAAAGTGAAGCAAATCATTCCATTAGGTTCGCATGATTTGTTTATTGCCGAAATTGTTATGGTAAATTATGACGAAAACTTGATGGATGACGAAAGCGGGAAATTTAATTTGGATAAAGCCCAATTAATTATGTATTCGCACGGAATGTACTATCAACTAGGCAACCAAATAGGAAAATTTGGCTTTTCGGTAGAAAAGAAAAAACGATGGAGAAACGATAAAGCACGAAAAAAATGATTCAAACATTATTGAATATTGGGCGTGAGACGATTATTTCGACTTGGCTAGAAAGCAAAATTAAAGATTATGCACTACTGAAGCGATTATCGATTGATCCGAAACGTAAAATCATTCTGATAGAGGGAGTTATGCATGGCGAGCGACTCCCTACACGGGTTTTTGTGCGTGATTATAAAATTACAACCAAAGGCGACAGTGCCTTCCTTTCTTTTGAGAAAATCGAAACTTCTCGTCCATGGCTCAATACGTTCATGGAACGCTACATTCATTTAATTATAGAAGATAAAAAGTTGGAATTTCCAAGTAAAATTTATAAAACGTTATTGCCATTGATTATGTAAGGCTTGTGTATACAACACTTCGTTAAATTGACAATGAATAATTGATAATTATTTTACTGATAAACAGTAGCTTGCGAGTGCTAATATCCAAATAAATATTTATTACTTATCAATATGGCTATTAGGTGATTACAGAAAAACTTAACGAACCATTGGTATGAAAAATCAGAGAATAGCTAAGTTGTTGATAACAAAAGATTTACATAATTGCGTAAGCAACATCAAAACAGAGCCGTCTGAATTATTGTTCAATGCTTTTCATTGATAATTGAATACGTTTTCTTGCAGTATCTACACTAATTACTTTTACATTTACATGTTGATTAAGAATCAGTACATCCGCAGGATTACTAACATAAGCGTCTTTTATTTGAGAAATATGTACTAATCCCGATTCCTTGATACCAATATCTACAAATGCACCAAAATTGGTAATATTATTGACAATTCCAGGTAGTATTTGTCCTTCGTATAAGTCAGCTATGCTGCGTACTTGTTGCGAAAATTCAAAGAATTTGATTTTTTCTCGTGGATCTCGCCCATGTTTTGACAATTCATTGACGATGTCTTTCAGGGTAGGTAAACCGATTTTTTCATCTACGTATGCGTTCAAATTGAGTTTTTTACGAAGGTCTTCGCTAGTTAAAAGGTCTGAAATAGAGACCTTTAAGTCCTTAGCCATTTTTTCTACCACGTGATACGCTTCGGGATGAACGGCACTGTTATCGAGTAGATTTTTTGCATTCCGAATGCGCAAAAATCCAGCAGCTTGTTCGTAGGCTTTTGCTCCCAAACGTGCTACTTTTTTCAATTCTTTACGAGATTGAAATGTTCCGTTTTCTTTACGATAATCAATAATATTTTGTGCTAATTGTGATCCTAAGCCAGAAACGTAAGTAAGTAAGTGCTTACTTGCGGTATTCAAATCTACACCTACTGAGTTTACACAGCTTTCGACAACGACATCTAAACTTTTTTGCAATTTTGTTTGATCCACATCGTGTTGATATTGTCCCACGCCAATTGATTTTGCATCAATTTTGACAAGTTCGGCAAGAGGATCCATCAATCGACGACCGATCGAGACAGCCCCACGAACCGTAACGTCGTAGTTTGGAAATTCTTCACGTGCTATTTTGGATGCAGAATAAATGGAAGCACCGCTTTCGTTTACCACAAAAACTTGTACTTTTCTATCAAAAGCTACTTTATTCTTAACAAAATGTTCTGTTTCACGGCTGGCAGTTCCGTTTCCAATTGCTATAGCCTCTATTTTATAGGCACTTACGAGAGCTGCTATTTTTCGAGCCGCTTGTTTTATTTCCTTTTGAGGTGGATGTGGATAAATAGTTTCATTGTGTATCAAATCGCCTTTTTCGTCGATACACACGAGCTTACAGCCTGTTCTGAATCCAGGATCGAGAGCCAAAACCCTTTTTTCGCCCAAAGGTGAAGCTAATAAGAGTTGTTGTAAATTTTTGGTGAAAACGTTGATCGCATCATCGTCTGCTTTTTCTTTTGATAAATTTCCAGATTCTGTTTCTATCGAGGGTTTTAGAAGTCTTTTGTATGAATCTTCTACTGCCAATTCTACTTGTTTTCCTGCTTCATTGTTGCTTTTTACAAAAAAATGCTTTAATTTTTCTATGGCACTTTCTTTTGCTGGCTCGATATGTAATCGAAGTAAACCTTCTTTTTCGCCTCGTTTTATAGCCATTAGTCTGTGTGAAGGGCATTTTTTCAATGCTTCCGAAAAATCAAAGTAATCGGTATATTTTGTTGCTTCTTCTTCTTTTCCTTTCAGCACTTTGGAATAAATCATGGCTTCACGTGCAAACAATTGGCGCATGGAGTTCCTAGCTGTTTGATTTTCACTAACCCACTCAGCCATAATGTCTCTAGCACCTAATAATGCATCTTCTGTGGATTCTACTTGATCGTTCACAAAGCGCAATGCTTTATTTTCTACATCACGCTCGTGTTGCAGCATAAGTAATTGAGCTAAAGGTTCTAAACCCTTTTCTTTCGCTTTAGTCGCACGACTGCGTTTTTTTTGTTTGTAAGGCAAATAAAGATCTTCAAGTTCAGTTAAGTCAGTCGCTTTCAGTAGTTTATTCTTCAATTCATCAGTCAGTTTGTCTTGTTTATCGATGGAGGTAAGAATGCTGTTACGGCGTTTGTCTATTTCCAACAGATGTTCGTATTCTTTCTGTGTATTTTGGATTTGTACTTCGTCGAGGCTTCCTGTACGCTCTTTTCTATAACGACTTATAAATGGGATAGTTGCACCTTTATTTAGTAGTTCTAAGGTGTTTTTTATTTGATTTTCAGAAATTGTTAATTTTTTTGCAATTGTCTTTATATGAATTGATTCCATCGTCTTTTTATTTGTCTTTATAATTATGAAAAAAAATCGAAATGCTTGATTTTCTCGAAGGCAAATATAAAGAAAAAAAAAAAAAGACGGTCATTGGAGACCGTCTTTTTTTTCGTGAAAATTAATCAAGCAAATCACAAAGACATGCCTTAGGAACGCAACTTCGCCTAAACTATTATAGCTTATTTACTTTATGTTCCTTAAATCACTGAATGACTTCTAATTTGATTTTTTTATAAAATCAAAAATTTTATCTATACTTTTTTGACTAGGCTTTGCTGTTGCTTTCGTCAAAAAATTCCGAATCGCTTTGTTTTTAGTTGAATCTGGGTCAATTAAGTCTTGTAAATCAGTGAGTTCTGTTTCTTTTTTTTCAAATTGATTAATGGATACAAGTAGAGTAGAAATACGTTTCATAGGCTATATTTTTGATTA
>JAOZTL010000070.1:0-6818 GCA_029942205.1 Bacteroidales bacterium
TAAAACGGAAAAAGATAACGGATTTATCGGGTGTTTTGGTGTTGAATTGGTATAACTGATGAAACAAAAACGTAAGCCTCATCAAATAGGTCAAAATCTAATGTAGGTCTTTGTTGCTCAATAAACCATTCATACCAATAATTCTATACGAATGAGTAAGTAACATTAAAAAGATCAAAGACCTACTTGAAGCATTAATTTCGTTTTTTCCATTGTGCGTACACCTGTTGATTTTTCTTTTCAAAAAATCCATTTTTTACATGTACGTATACACGCATAATTGGCATTAAAAAAACAGAGTAATGCCTAAAGTGCGTGGGCAACATCAAAAAGATCGAAGACCTTAAAAATTAATTCGTTGGTTGATTGCATTACTACTTGAAAAACTCATCGTTAATGGAATTTGTTTTGGATCTACGGTATTCAAAATCATATCATTTGCATACTCCTCGTATTCCTTTTCCGTAAGTTTTTCTTCTTTTTTTAGTTTTTCAATAAACTTCATCATTACTTCATTGTCTTGTAGATAAAAACGTTCCCAAGTGTCTGGTTTATCACGTATTAATTTGCAAGAGGCCAAAAAATCTTCGTACATGTGTTTGTATCCCCAAGCTAAAATACTGCCATTTTCAGTAGTTATTTTATCGGCTAAACTAATAAGGTAATTTATATAAAATAGAAATTTAAAATTTAAGTCTCCCCAAGTATCAAAATGTACTGTATCAAATTTTTCAGAAGTGTTTTGCATGAAATTTTCTATCGAATCATGTACGATATTGATTTTTCTGTCAGGAAAACTATCCAGCATTAATTTTCCAATAATATCGACAATATCCTTATCGCTATCAACGATTGTAATACTATCAACTGGACGGTTTAAAGCAAAAATATATTGAGGATAAATTCCTAAACCAAGTCCGCCCACAAGTACATTTCCTTTTGCGTTTTTTGCAGCATTATACATGTGAATACTTTCGTTGATATTATCAGACATCCAAACTCTTGGCGGAAATAGTATATCATAAAGTTCTTTGGGCATTGGTCGGTCGGTTCGTTCTCCTGTTACAACATCCTTTACCGTGAAGTTATCTAAATATTCATAATTTTGTCTTAGGATAAGTGTTAATATTTTGGGATCACGAATAAAATACTCTACTGTTTCATGGGTATTCATATCCAATTGAAACTCTTCATCAAAAACAACTTTATATGATGTCCAAAAGCTAAAATCTTCGGAACGATCAATTAAATCAGGAAAAACCAATTTGATTTTTTGAACCTCTTTTAGTATGGCTTCATTAAATTCTTTATCTTCAAAAAGAGGGTTGAATTTTTTTGTCATAAGTAATTGTTTAATTTAAAATTTACTAATAAAAAACATGCAATATTTTGATACTGATTGTCGAATGTCTGAAAAATAATGTTTTTTATGAACTATTTTTTATTTATTTTTATTAATGAAATTCTTGCATCAATGGTTCGTTAAGTTTCTGTATATATTTAATTTACAGAAAATTGAAAAGCATTATTCACTTAAAAAAGTCGTCGAAAATATGTATTTTAATTTATAATTCATATTTCATAATTTAACGAAGTATTGTCTTGCAAGATAATAAAAAAAATGAATAATTCCGAATAAACAAAACAAATTCAAAAATAGAGAATAAAGCCAATATATTAGAATACAGTAAATTAGCATCATTATTAATTAAATAAAAAAACTTGTGCCGAATTTTATAACTCTTATGCCGAATTGTGTAACATGCTCAAGGTGCTTTTGCTTTATCTTTGCATTATAGAAATTCAAGAAAGAATGATTCAAAAGTTTTTCGATAAATTTTTATAAAAAAACATCGTTCATAAAAATAGGGCGATTAAATATTACTAACTTAAAAAACAGAAACAGATGAAAACACGCAATTATTTAGTAGCAATGATGGCATTAGCCATTTTTTCTTTCGCATTCACCTCCTGCGAAAAAGAAGCCGACACTAGCTTAGCCGTAACAGAAACAACCGTAAGCGACTACGATGCTTTATTATCCATCATGGATTTAGGAGATTTAGACGAAAGCACCGAAACGTCTGCCAAAAGCACCGAACTCGAACGTTGTTTTGATGTAACCATCCATACAAACGACAATGGCGAATTTTGGCCACGTGCATGGACATTTACTTATGCCGACGCAACTTGTACTGATCCACACGGAAACTCTCGCTCTGGAATTATCGACATCGTATTGACAGACCACTGGAAAAATGAAAACTCTTCACGTACAGTAACATACAACGATTTCTTTTTTAATGACGACAAAATAGAAGGTACACGCAGTATAATGAATACAGGACTAAACAATGCTGGTTTTTTGACTTTTGCTCGCAAATTTGAAGATGCTAAAATCACAAAACCAGACGGTGCTATAATGACTTGGAATACCGAGCGTTTTGTAGAAATGACAGCTGGTAGCGAAACTTTCCCATTTGCTGACGACGAGTACCTTGTAACTGGTGGTGCTACTGGCACAAACTACGATGGCGTTAATTTTACTGTTGCCATTACCGAAGCATTACATTATCGCACAGGATGTTTCTTTCCTATCAGCGGATTGGTAACTATCGAAGCTGACGGGCAATCGCCTATCGTAATTGATTACGGAACAGATGAATGCGACAATCTTGCAACATCGACACAAGACGGTGTCGTTACTGACATCACTCTCGGTAGAAAATAAATAACAAAAGGTCTTCGACCTATTTAATATTGAGTCGAGTATAAAAAGACCTGTCAAGTTTGATTTAATAAAAACAATTATTTTAAATGAATTATTTATAATTAATTAATAAAATCTGACAGGTCTGATATTTACAAAATGAACCTTTTTAGACTGAACTCAATATTGCTTACGCAATTCTGTAAATCTATATTATTCAGTAAAATACAGGATTATTAATGTGAGACTGATTTTGTCCATTTAAGTGGGTAGACAAAATCAATCTCGCATTTAGGTAAAACACTCATTATTATAAACTTATACAAGAACGTAAGCAACATCAAAAAGGTCGAAGACCTTACTGCCATACTGAGCAGAACTCTTTTTTTTAATGATCGCACAAAGAAAATATAATTTTAAAAAAAATACTACCTTTAAGCGCTCTTATGCCCGAACATCCTAAATACACAACAAAAGAAATTACTCGCAAGATTTTCATTAAAAATATGACGAGTACTTGCTGTGAGCGCATCATTCAGTATGATTTTTCTCAGAACAATATTAATATTCAGGATTTACGCATGGGATATGCACAAATTTCATTTGATCCTACACGAATGAATCTCGACAAAATAGACGAAATTCTCCAACAATCAGGAATGAGCCTGCTTATAAGTCGTGAAAGACAAATTGTAGAACAAATAAAAATTGCTGTCATTGAGTTAATTCATCACATGAATAATATGGACTCGATTTTGCAAAAAGCAGATTACATTGTCGAAAAATTAAACATGAATTATCGGTATTTATCTAAAATATTCTCGAAATACGAAACTGTTACGCTCGAAAAATTTATTATCTTAAACAAAATAGAACGCATTAAGGAATTAATTGATTCGGAAGAATATACCTTGAGCGAGATTGCTTACATGATGGATTACAGTAGTGTACAGTATTTATCCAATCAATTTAAAAAAGAAACAGGCACTTCGGTTACCGAATATAAACAAAGCGACCGATCGTGCAAAAAGCCTCTGGATGAATTATACTAAGGTCTTTGACCTATTTTAAAGATCTTAAATCACTAATAAGCACCTACGAAAAAATAATTATATATTTACTTTTAGATAAATCATTGATTACAAGAATTTCACACAGTGTGTAAGCAACATTTAAAAAGTCGAAGACCTTAATTTGTAAAAACGAATACGATGAAAATAAAAAAAAATGTAGCCATTAGCGAAACAGGATTTATGTTTAATCCCAATACAGGTGATTCCTATTCGCTCAATGAAACAGCTAAAGACATCGTCCAGCTGATGAAAGACGGACGCAGCGAACAAGAAATACGAGAAATCATACTAGCAAAATACGATGTAGAGCAAAGTACGATGGAAAGTAATTTCTATGATTTTCTGAATATGCTATCGCATCTGGACTTGGTAGAAAAAGACTACTAAGATCTTCTACTTACTGATAATCACTGGATAAGTTATTAGACAACAATTATCACACAAGTGCGTAAGCAACATCAAAAAAGGTCGAAGACCTTAATCAAACAACTAGCTCGACGAGCTTAACCCAAAAAATATGAAGCACACTTACACCATAGCTGTAACGGGATTAAATAATACGGACAATCCAGGACCAGGCGTGCCTGTCATTCGAGCATTACGAGAAGCGAAGAGTTTTGATGTTCGCATCATCGGCTTGGTATACGAAAACTTGGAACCAGGTATTTATATGACTAATATCGCCGATAAAGTATATCAAGTTCCATATCCATCCATGGGAAGCGACGTGGTACTGGAGCGAATGAAAGAAATAAATGCTGTCGAAAAAATTGATGCCCTTATTCCTAATTTTGATGCCGAATTATTCACTTTCATGAAAGCAGAAAAGGAGTTAGCCAAAATCGGCATTCGCACGTTTTTACCTACTATCCAACAGTTTGAGGAACGACACAAAGCAAACCTACCTTCCTATGGTAAAAAATACAACTTGGATGTACCCGCAAGCGAAACAATAGCCAATTTAACCAATTTTGACCGAATAGAAGATAAATTTGATTATCCTTTTCTGGTGAAAGGTAAATTTTATGACGCTTATGCAGCCTACAACAAAGACCAAGTGATGGGTTTCTACAACAAAATAACAGCCAAATGGGGCGTGCCTGTCATTATCCAAGAATTTGTGAAAGGAACAGAAGTGAATGTAGTAGCTTTGGGCGATGGAAAAGGCAACACCATTGGAGCAGTACCAATGCGCAAACAATACATCACCGACAAAGGGAAAGCTTGGGGAGGCATTACAATAGCAGACGATAAGCTGCTGGAAATCACACATCAATTAATCGCAAAAACCAAATGGCGTGGCGGTATGGAACTCGAAATAATTAAAACCCATGATAATAAGTATTACATTATTGAAATAAATCCACGCATACCAGCATGGGTATATTTGGCTGTGGGTGCAGGACAGAATATTCCCGAGGCATTAGTCAATTTGGCTCTCGAAAACCCCATAAAACCCTACACGCATTACCAAACTGGCAAAATGTTTATCCGTTATTCGCAAGACTTGATCGTAGATCTTGAATTATTTGAAAAACTTTCAATCAACGGCGAACTATAAGGTCTTCTCCCTTTTTTGATGTTACTCACGCATTTGTATGAAAATATTACATAAGTGCGTAATTCAACTTTACAAAGTGAGAAGAGTGAGTAAAGAGTAAAATGTATCAAGTAGAAAGTAGTTCTTGTTGATCGTAATAGTTTTCAGACAGAAATAAACTGATTTTCTTTTTACTAAAATCTTTTGTCTAATATTCGCATCAAAAAAGAAACAATAACTAAGTGCATGAGCAACATAAGAAGGTAGAAAACCTTAATTAATATTACATGAGTGCGTAAGCAACATCAAAAAGGTCGAAGACCTAAAAACAAAAGCAGATGGAAAAGCAAAAATACGAACGTCCCGTTATCAATAAAATAAGCGCAGGCGTTACCGATAAATTCGGAATGACCAGCAAAATGCCTGTTATAGACAATGTCGATGGTGTTGCTGTTAATGATTTGATACAACAATACGGCTCTCCCGTGTTTGTTCTCTCAGAAAGCACAATGCGAGAAACATTTCAATCGGCAAAGCAAGCATTCTCGGCTCGTTATCCCAAAGTGCAATTTGCATGGTCGTACAAAACAAACTACTTGGATGCTGTATGCCAAATTTTCCATAGCGAAGGCTCTTGGGCTGAGGTAGTTTCTGGTTTTGAATACGACAAAGCATTGGCGAATGGCGTATCAGGCAAACGCATTATTTTCAATGGTCCAGACAAAAGCAAAGAAGATTTGCGCAAAGCCATTCAAAATGGCTCGTACATCCATATCGACCATTTTGACGAATTATACACCATTATCACATTGAGCCAAAGCTCCAAGGAGAAAGCCAAAGTAGCTATTCGAGTAAATATGGACACTGGCATTTATCCACAATGGGATAGATTCGGATTTAATTATGAAAACGGCGAGGCTTGGAATGCCCTCAATCGCATCATGCTGAGTGATAACTTGGAATTGGTGGGCTTACACACGCACATCGGGACGTACATCATGACTCCAACCGCCTATGGCACTGCTGCCACCAAGCTGGCTACGCTTGCCGTCAATATCGATCGGAAGTACAACCACAAAATAAAATACATCGACATGGGAGGCGGTTTCGCTTCCAAAAACACACTCAAAGGAGCATACTTACCAGGAAAAGACACCTGTCCTAGCTTTGACGACTATGCCGATGCCATTAGCAATGCATTGATTAATTCAGAATTAGATCCACAGCACATGCCTATTCTGTTTCTGGAAACAGGGCGTGCATTGATCGATGATGCTGGCTACGTACTTGGAACAGTCCTTGCAAACAAACGCTTGGCAGACGGTCGCCGATCAATGATTATTGACATCGGGATAAACATGCTGTTTACTTCCTTCTGGTACGAACACGAAATATTTCCTGCTCAAGAAGTAGGCTCAAACTTTGAAGACACCACCATTTACGGACCTTTGTGTATGAATATCGATGTGATACGAGAGGCTATTAAGTTTCCATT
>JAOZTL010000070.1:6828-9999 GCA_029942205.1 Bacteroidales bacterium
CTTCGACCTTTTTAATATTCCTTATGCATTTATATCAAAATCAATAACAATAAATGAATCAAAAACTAAAAACGATCATCAACAACTCGCAGCTAAGTTTTTGGAGCAATTCAGTATTAAACAGCTATTCGCAAATATTCTTTTCTGAGAATAAAATATTTGCCAGTATTCTTATTCTGGTTAGTTTTTTGGATGTTTGGGCAGGCATAGCGGGTTTAATCGCCGTGTTGGTCAGCAATAGCTTGGCTTATTTCATTGGTTACAATCGCTTCACAATCAAGCGTGGCATGTACGGCTTCAATTCCTTATTGGTGGGCTTAGGCAGTGGCTTGTACTTTCAGCCAGATATGCAAGTACTTGTACTTGTGTTCTTTGCTGCCATGCTGACTCTATTCATTAGCTTATTTATGGAAGGCGTACTGGCAAAATACGGCTTGCCTTTCTTAAGTTTGCCTTTTTTGTTGGGCATTTGGTTGGTAACACTTTCTAGCCGTGACTTTTCGATGCTAGGCATCAGCGAACGAGGCATTTACACCTACAACGAGCTGTATGCCGCAGGCGGACAACCGATGGTGGTCATTTACGATTGGTTTATGCAATTGCAAGGCTTTGATAGCCTGAAAATTTATTTCTTATCCTTAGGCTCTATCTTTTTTCAAACCAATATTCTTTCGGGAATTTTAATTGCCGTAGGCTTGTTGTATTATTCCCGTATCGCCTTTTCTTTGTCGCTCTTAGGTTTTTATATTGCTTATGGATTTTATTGGTTTCTAGGTGCTAATTTTTCGGAGTTGGGTTATAGTTTTATTGGGTTTAATTACATTTTGACCTCAATTGCTATCGGTGGTTTTTTCATTGTTCCGTCGATCAAGTCTTATGCTTGGGTGCTGCTATTGTTACCTATCACCGTGATTTTGTCCATTAGTCTGGCACAATTTTTCAACGTATGGCAAATCTCTATTTATTCCTTGCCATTTAACTTCATTGTTTTGTTGTTTTTATACATTCTCAAGCTACGTTATTATCCGAAGGCTGATTTGCAAAACACCTTCGTACAACAAAAAAGCCCCGAACTAAGTTTATACTTAGCAAAGAACCAAGGCAACGATGCACAAAAATACATTGCCGTAGGTTTGCCCGTATGGGGACAATGGCATGTAAGCCAAGCCCACGATGGCACATACACCCACAAAGGCGACTGGCGACATGCTTGGGATTTCATTATTCACAACAAAGAAGGCGAACAATTTAAAGGAACTGGCGACTTTGTTGCCGATTATTTTTGTTACAACAAAACAGTAGTAGCACCAGCCGATGGTACAATCGTGGAATTACTGGACGGTATTCCTGACAACATCATTGGCGACATCAATACCAATCAAAACTGGGGAAATTCACTGGTAATCAAGCATACCGAATTGTTGTATTCACAACTAAGCCACTTAAAAGAAGGCTCATTTCGTGTAAAAAAAGGAGAAGCCATCAAGCAAGGGCAAATAGTGGGAACAGTAGGCAACTCAGGGCATTCACCTTATCCGCATTTACACTTTCAGATGCAAGCAACGCCCTACATTGGCTCTAAAACCTTGGATTATCCAGTAGCTAATTATGTGAAAATAAACAAACAAGGCTACGAACTCAATAATTTCGGGAAGCCACTCGTAGAACAAACGATTGCTGTGGCAGAATCGGACGGAATATTACGCAATGCCTTGCACTTTATTCCAGGACAATTATTAGAAGTAACTATTAATAATAAAAAACAACTGTGGGAAGTACACAAAAACGCTTATAACGTTACGTACATTTGGTGTGCAGAAACCCAATCAACAGCATACTTTTATGCCAACCAAACGGGCTTATTTTTCCATAATTTTATCGGAAACAAACGGTCGGCATTGTTCTTATTCTTTGTGAGTTTTTATCAAATCAATACATCGTTTTACGAAAAAACATTCTTGCGTAGCACGATTCCTCCAAACTTATTCTTTAATCGAGGAATACGAGTATTACAAGACTTTATAGCTCCATTCTTTTTATTCTTAAAATCGAATTTTGAATTGCGCTACATCGAAAAAGACGACGACCTAAGCCCTGATTATGTGCAACTACAAACACGAATCAAAAATAAAGTATTCGGAAAAAGCATAAGTTTACTGGTATCTAACATCAAAATACGTGAAAACCAAAGCATATTAATGGAAACAAGGCATCGAGCAAAAACTGTTCAAATTCACATAAAACCTGCTACTCGCAACGGATAGGTCTTCGACCTTTTTAATGTTCTTTCGCAAGATTTCCCCCTTTGTAATGGGACTTACACAATTTTATAAATTTATATTATTCAGTAAAATCAAGGTCTTCGCCTTATTTTAAATCTAAAATCAATGAGAAAGTACATTATTGTTTTGTTTTTTATATTTCATGGCATTTATGCCTCTTTGGGACAAAAAGCATTGAATTTCCCCGCAGTAGATCAAGAAAGCTATCAGCTTTACTTGGCAAAAGACTGGAAAGGAGTAACCAAGCTAGGAAATAAAGCATTAGCCGCTGATATTGATTTTTATTACCTACGTATGCGGATGGGAATTGCTTATTATCAACAAAAACGCTATGCACAAGCCGCCAAGCACTTTGCGCATGAGTATAAGGAAAACACCGAAGACCCCTTGCTTTCTGAATATTTGTATTACTCCTACCTGCTATCAGGGCAATACAGAGATGCACGCATGCTGAAAACAACATTCAAAAGCAAGCAAAAAATGGTGATGGAATTGAAAGAGGATAAATTTGTAGAACACGTGTATTTTGAATTTATTCAATACCAATTTGATGATTTACTGATAGAAAAACCCTTAATTACAGACGTGGTAGAACAATCGGCAAAAAAGAACCAATCGTACTTTAATTTAAGCATTTCGCATCCCGTTAATGAGCGTACCACGCTTTTTCATGGGTTGAGCCGTATCAGCAGCGACAGCTACCAACAAACCGATGGTAGCGAATACCCAACGCTTTATGATTTGGCAGCAAACCAAAACGAGTACTACATTTCGTTGAGCAAACGCTTAGATAATGGCTTAGATTTGAATGTTGCGGCACATTTGCTGAGTACACATTTGGTGGGTACAGATTCCAACCCGCTCGTAAGCCCCATGCCACGCTTTGGGA
>JAOZTL010000071.1 GCA_029942205.1 Bacteroidales bacterium
TAAACTCCTCCTTGATTTGCATTTAAGTAAATAACTAAATTTTTGATAATATTATATGAAAAATCTGACATGTTATCCAAATTTTCACGCAAAACTTGAGCAAAATGTGCCGAGCCTTCATTAGCCCAATTTAATCTTCGGTCTTTTTCTTTTCGTTTTATTTCTTCCGAGCTAGCCAATTTTAAACTTTCCCGCATATCAATCAAAGAGTTTCCTAAAACATCTTTCTTCCCGAGAGGTTCGTATTCTGCATTCAAATTTCCTTTACCAATTTCCATTGCAAATTTGGCTGTTCTACTGAGTCCATCAATTAATTTATTAACAGATTCACGCATAATTCCAATTTCATCCTGTCCTTTGATCTTCATTTTTTTTGATTCGCCAATGTCTCCTACCGATAAATCTTTGAGAATATTTGTTGTTCCAACTAGAGGATTGGTTATTTCTTTTGAAATCAACCAAATAATGTAAGAAAGAAATAGAAGTCCAAGTATAGCTACCAAAATTGAAATAAAGAAGTGAAAATCAGCATTTTGAGTAATTACATCAATAGGAACAACGATACCGATAGACCATGGTGTTTCGGAATATCCGAGTTTGAGAGGGACAAAGGTTACAAAGTATTCTTTACCTAAATCATCTGTTCGTTGATAAGAAAAATCTTTCCCTGCTTTAATATTTTCTAAAATATTATATTTGACATTACTTTCGGGGTCTAATTCTGTTATGGATTTTGCGATTAAATTTTTGTCTTGAATAGCAACAATATCACCATTATTAGCAACTAAAAAAGCATACGAATCTTTAAATGGTTTTATTTTTTCGGTCATTTCTTTAAAACGATCCAAAGCAATGTCGGCCACTACAAGCCCTACAAATTGACCATCAATAATAATTGGTATCCCGATACTCGCTTCCAAAATCTGATCTTCGTCCGAATCTGTGTACGAAAAAAAGTACGGAGGCGTTACAAATTCTTTTTTACTTTTTTTGATAGAATAATAAACACCTCCAACATCATCTCCGTCCATTTCGAGCGTGTCTATTTTAGTATTCATTATTCCGTCTTTCCAAAAATGTGTTGAACGTCTCCGTCCATAATTCTTGGTATAACCATCTTTTATTGCTTTAAATTCCCAACTTGTTCCTAGGGCTATAAATTGTGAATTTTCACGCAATACGTTCCGTAAAATATCTTGATGAACTTTTTCACGCGTGCCATTGTCAGGAAATTCAAGATGATTTAATAAAGCATAAGCTATAGTTCGTGAAATATGCATGTCGCCATTCAATTCAGAGGCAGTATAATTTGCATATTCTTTAGCAATTGCTTCTGTTAATTTCTCGGCTTCTTCGATTGCTGTTTGGTTAGTCGTATAGCTAATATATCCAAATGCTACTATAAAAATCAGCAGTGAAGTTGATAAAATATAAAGCATTAATTTCTTGTGAATATTCATACAAAACAAACTTTTGAGGCTTTTGCCTAATTTTTAGATAACTTTACTGTAAAACAGTTTTATTAATGGGTACTTTTCATAAATGCTCGCATAAAAAAACGACATTTTAGTATAAATAATTGATTATTAATACATTGTATAAGTGCGATTTAATAGAACAAAAAACTTGTTATTATTTTTGAATTATTATTTTTCCCTCATGAAAAAAGTAATTTTCTTTCTTTGGGCTAAAATTAATACATATTTTTACAATTCATAAATATTTTGAACTAATTTTTATTAATTAATTAGAATGATAAGGTCTCAATCAAAAAAGACCGAAATTTAACCTTTATTTAATTAACTAGTTATAATCACTTTACGGCTATACGAAAGCATTAAATAGGAAGACGACCTTCCATTTTTGGTCATTTTTTTTATTTATTATATTCCTTATTTATATACAAATATGATACCTTTCTTTGTCAAGCAGTATGAAGTAGGCTATCTATCGATATTCCTATGATTAAAATATCGTCTATTTGGTTCAAATTATTTTTCCAATTTTCTAAATTTTGTTCTAATATTTCGTGTTGCTCATTAATCTTTTGTTTATGAATTTTGAGCAATAAATTTTTAAACCGCTTTGTTTTGAATTTTTCTTGCTTTTTGCCACCAAATTGATCTACATAGCCATCCGAAAAGATATAAATAAAATCATGCTCCTTTAAATAAATGCAATGATCTTCAAACTTCTTTTCTTTCATGTATGCGCCTATCGGGTTTCGTGTAGCTTTATATTCGAGCAATTCGTTATTTCTAATTAAATAAAGAGGATTATAAGCTCCTGCATATTCAAGTGTCTTTTTTTCCATATCAATTATACAAAAAGCAATATCCATTCCATCTTTTTGGCTACTTGAATTTTTGCTGATTGATTCCTTGAAATGTATCCGTAAATTTTCAAGCATTTCGCTCGCTTTCAAGTTTTTTTTACTTAAAATAATTTCATTCAAATAGCTCACTCCAAGCATACTAAGCATTGCACCAGGTACACCATGTCCTGTACAATCTGCGGCTGCAACAAAAAACTTATTCTCAATTTTTTTGAACCAATAAAAATCGCCACTCACAATATCCCTTGGTTTAAAATAAATAAGTGGCTTGAAATCTAAATTTTCGCTCAATTTATCTTGCTGTAATATAGCCTTTTGTATTCGAGCAGCATATCGAATACTTTCTGTTATTTCTCGATTTTGTTTTTCTAAATAATCTCGTTGCATTCGGATTTCTTCATTTTGTTTTACTGTAAGTAGATCATATTGTCTATTTATTTGCTGAAGAAATAAGATAAGTAAGGCAACAAATAAAAATACTCCAGTTAATCCTAAAATAAGAAAAAGATGATTGCCTAATTCAAAGGGCATTTCTTCTATTTTTAATCCAAAATATCGATGTAATGGATCAAATAAAAACCAGGCAAACAATCCTGGCAGTAAAAACACTAGTGATTTAGTGATATTTTTTATTCCAATAATAGACATTGCAAGTAAACTACTAATCAATATACCAAAACGTGGCAGAATCATCACCGTATAACTGAGACCTTCTCCATATTTTTTGGTCATAATGGAAATAGCCAATGTTAAAAAAGGGATAATAAATGCGATAACAATAGCCGATTGGTAGACTTTTCCTTTGTAATTAAGGACTAAACTAAAAACAACAACTAAAAATAAGCCCAAAAAAGCAATAGGAAGAATAACATAACCTTTGATAAAATAAAACAATAAGCTCACAATTAAAAGCACAATAACCAAAAATCGTGCTAAACGATTGTAAAGCATAATACTCTTTTGCTGGTAAATGGGCATATCAGTCTTAACGCCAAGCATGGTTATTAAATTAAAAATATTAGTCATATTTTAGATCTCCACTCCTATTACTAAAATATCGTCTACTTGTTCGTATTTATCAGCTTGCCATTCGTTGAGTTGCAGTTCAAGCAATTTTTTTTGCTCATCCATATTTTTATCATAACTACTGACTAGTAGCTTTTTGAAGTTCTTTGTTTTAAATTTTGCACCTTTTTCACCTCCAAACTGATCGACAAATCCATCTGAAAAGATATAAAATTTATCGCCGTTATAAAGTTGTATCTGATTTGTTTTAAAAGGTATTTCACGTAAATAAATTCCAATAGGATTTCGTGTCGCTTTTGTTTCAAGTAATTCTACTGTTTCATCCACTTTCCGAATCACGTACAATGGATTGTGTGCGCCAGAATATTCCATTACTTTGGTTTCGGTGTCGATGATACAAAGTGCCAAGTCCATTCCATCTTTTTGTTCCATTTCCTTGCCTGTTTGGTGCAATGATTTCTTGACCATTCCTCGCAATTCGTCCAATATTTCGCCAGTCGTTTCTTTCGGATTGGTTATTATTTGATTTAACAAGCTAATACCTAGCATACTAACAAAAGCCCCAGGAACACCATGCCCTGTACTATCAGCTGCGATAATGACTATTTTATTATCAATCTTTTTAAACCAATAAAAATCACCACTAACCACGTCTCTTGGTTTGAAAATAATAAAATGCTTATTCAGCGAACCTCCAATAATGTCTTGTGTTGGTAATAATGCTTTCTGAATCCGACTTGCATAATTTATACTATCAGTGATATTTTTATGACTTTTTTCTACTTTTTCTTTAGCTAAGAATAATTCTTCATTCTTTGCTTCTACTGCAAGATTTGTATTAAAAAGTTCACCATTTAATTGGCTTAAATTTTCTGCTTGCGCTTCTATTTCTTCTTTTTGCTGTAAAATTTGTGCATTCTGTTCTCTTAATTTCACATTTGCCCTTTTCCTTGCCAAATAGCCTCTATAAATCAAAATAGCAATCACTAACAAAAATAAAATAAAGACGAGTAATAAATTGTTTTTAAGTTGTTGATTTTCAATCTCTTTCTCTTTATATGCATTTTCATAATTCAGCACTTCAATCTCTTCATCCTTTTTTTCTGATTCTTTTTCAATTATTTCTTTTTGTTTATTCACTTCTACTAAGGTGGAATCTGTATTCTCTAACTCTGTAATAGCCAAGGCTAAAGCAAATTGCTCATCATCTACTTTTTTGGATAAAACAGACATTTTTTGCTTTGTTCTTACGTTTAAAGTAGAATCTTTAGCTTCCACATAATCTATAAAATAATTAATAGCTTGTTTGTACTTTGCTCGTTCGTAATAAATACCAAATAATGCTTGGCTACATTTCATTGCTAAATCTCTATCGCCCACTTTTTGAACCAGTTTAAGACTTTTTTCATAAAAATCAGTCGCTTTTCGTATATTCCCGTCTTTTAAATTTATTGTAGCTATATTGTATAATGAAAAAGCAATATCTATATCTTTGCTTGACTTTTCACGAATATCTAATTCTTTCACAAAATATTTACTAGCATCTGCATAATGACCTGTATTATAATTAATTACTCCTAAAATATTCAATGAATTAGCTTCATACTCCACATTATCATATTTTTTTGCTAAGCGAAGAGCTTCTTTTGCATATTCTTTACTTTTCAGAATATTTGTTTTAAGATAAGCTTCAGAAAGTTGATATAAAACAACTGTTTTTGACTTTTTAGCTGTTTTTTCGAGAGCAATTTCTAGTTTTTTTATCTTCGGACTTTGCGAATAAGCAGACGGAATCACCATTAATACAAGCAAAGTGAGTATTATTGCTCCAAAAAAACGATTTTTCAGTTTTAATATTTCTGTGCGTTTCATATTCAAATTGAATTAATTATATTATGCGATAGTTCAATTATTATGCCTAATCACTCATAAGCACTCCGTTTTATTTATTATTGCTTGCGTAATTCCATATTTCGTCTGTTTTGACATTTATTTTTGTGTGTTTTTGACAAATTATCAATGTAAATCAGTAAGTTACGTCTAATAAGTAGTGTAATAAATCGTTAAAACAGAACTATATAAATGAGCAAAAATTAAAACAGACAAAGTCTGAATTCTGTAAATTCCAACGATTCAACAAAATCTAATATTCAAATATACGATTAATTTTATAATAATAAAAACAAATAAATATTTTTTTATTTTCCTATAAATAAACGCAAATAACACAAACTAACACAACATTAAGACGATTTTTAATTACTTATATGTCATTCTTTAGTCTCCCAAATTATTATTTTATCTTCGATTTATATTCTTTTGTGAAATCAGGATAAGAAATTGATTTATAATGATTTTCATTATAATACACCATCAATATTTCAAGAATTTCGGGGGGTAGGTAAGCTTGATTTTTGCTAACAACTTGATTTCCATCAATAAACAAAACAGACGGGAATAATAAATTCTTTTGCAACAGCGCATAGGTTAATTGATGTGGGCTATTGACTCCTGTTGGCGGAAATGCTTGACCAAAAGCTTGTATCGTATCTTGCGAAGCTGCATTAAATCGAACAGGATAAAATTCATTATTAATATAATCAGCTATCACTTTATTTTTATACGTTGTCTGCTTCATTATTTTACATAAATGACACCAATTTGTATAAATATCAACTAATAATAATTTTTTCTCTGTTTTCATTTTAGCTTGCGCCTCTTCAAATGTGAGCCAATTTACCTTTCCAAGTGTATCAGTTTTTATTGTATTCTTTTCAATTTGCTCGCTATATAAACTATCAAAAGTATACTGAAAATAGGATTGAAATCTAAAAAAATCAACATATTTATTTAATCTATTTGCATAATAAACCAATAAAGGTTCTATTTGTCTGACATCCTGATAGCCAGGTATGGGTTGAAAAGTCCAATCTATATCCATATAAACAATGGTAGGATACGACATTCGATTATTCATAATTCGTTTGGCAAAATCATGTGGTGGGCGATTGCCTTCAGACGTATTGTAATACACTGTATCTCTGAATATTATCGAATCTTTTTGCTCTGCATCAAAACGAATAGCATAAAAATTATCATTAATGTGCTTTGCAATTCCATCCGATGCAAAAGTCGTTTTCATCATGTGCTTACACCAGCCACACCAGTCAGTATAGACATCAACGAGCCACGGGCGAGGCTGCGTTTTTTGTAATTCTTGTGCTTCTGCTAGTGAGTACCATTTTACAGGACTTGGTTCAATTAATTCCTGTGCAAAAGTCATGTTTGAGATCAATCCAAATAATATAGCAAGTGTTATTTTTTTCATCATTTTGTTATTTGTAAGTATTTACTTATTGTATTGGGTGAAACTATACTGGTTTTCAATTATTTATTTTCAAAAAATTAGCGTATGGCATTTTCTTATACGAATTACTTGAGATATAATTTAAAATAAACTTCATATTTTTTGGCGATTGATAACCAGAAATAGAGCTTATTAAATCCGATTTTTCATCAATAAATACAATTGCAGGAAAAGCCATTTGTCCTTGTAATAAGGCTATTGCAAGCTCATTCATGTTATTACTAGTTGCTCCTTTATTTATAAATTTTTTCGATTGAAAAAAGAATTCTTTTGTTGATTCTGCATTTAGCTTAACAGAATAATAATTTTGATTTAATTCTTGAATAATTTTTTCATTCACATAAGTTCTTCTATCCATGACTACACACCAAGTACACCAATCAGTACATACGTCAATGAAAATTTTCTTTGGAGTTGTTTTTTGCAAAGCTATTGCTTGCTCAAAGTCAAGCCATTTTATTTGCTCTTTTTGTGCAAAAGAAAACACAATAAAATGTAAAAAAAGAAATGTTAAAATGAATTTATATCTAGTCATTATCGAGTTATTTAGCTTATTAATTAATACAATATATTTATAACAAAATAACTCAAAAGAAAAGAAATGTCATTTTTTAATCAAAATAGCTTAATTTTGTTCAAAAACTAAAATTCACCAAAAAATATGCCATCGCCAAAAAACTAAAATATACTGCCAAAGTCTGCTTTTGAGTACGTAAAAATGTCAGTCTATATAAAAAAAAACAAAACCAATTAATAATCAGAAGTTTAATAAGCATAAAAAAAAAAAGATTCCGAAAGGAATTAAAATATAAATTTCTACTTTTGTGCGGAGAAAAAAGAAAACCAAAAAAAGCAAACTATAGAATCAAAAAAAATCACGAATGACAACTCAATTAAAAACAAAGCAGCCAAAGGAATTATATGTCCTGTTTTTCACCGAAATGTGGGAACGCTTCAACTATTACGGAATGCGTGCACTCTTGGTATTATACATGATATATGAGCTATTTATAAATAAAAGTAACTTTGGCGACACGCAAGCTTATGCCATTTATGCTGCATACGGATCATTGGTTTATGCCACTCCTTATATAGGAGGAATTATTGCCGATCGATTTTTGGGCTATCGTAAATCAATCATTTTTGGCGGTATTCTCATGGCAGCAGGGGAATTTATGATGATGATTCCTAGTCAAGGCGTATTTTATTTTGCACTTGCTTTTATCATTGTCGGAAACGGATTTTTCAAACCCAATATATCCAGTATTGTGGGACGTTTATATGACGAAGACGACCCAAGACGTGATGGTGGTTTCACTATTTTTTACATGGGAATCAATATTGGAGCAGCAATTGCACCAATCATAACTGCACTTGTTATGGATATTTTTGGCTATAGTTATGCATTTGGCTTAGCTGGCGTTGGTATGATTTTCGGTTTAATAACTTTCATTCGTGGTCAGAAATTACTTGGAGACAAAGGTAATCCACCAGATACCGAAGCCCTTAAACAAAAGCACTTTGGACTAACAACCGAAACACTCATTTATATTGGGTCTATCATTGTTGTTCCTATTTTCATGCTCCTTATGTTTTATTACGAAGTGATGGAATATCTTTTTCCCGCATTCGGTATATTTGTATTAGGAACGTTGATATACAATGCATTCAAAGGAACAAAAGTTGAACGTGAGCGCATGTTTGTAGTCATTGTTTTGATTATGTTTTCGGTTATGTTTTGGGCATTTTTTGAACAGGCAGGAAGTTCACTTACCTTATTTACCGAATTAAATGTCAATCGTTGGATAGGCGATTGGCATGTGCCAACTCCTCTTTTTCAATCGGTTAATGCATTCTTTATTATCATTTTAGGTCCTGTATTTGCGACTATGTGGATGAAACTAAACAAAATAGGAAAAGAACCATCCACACCATTGAAATTTGTATTCGGTCTTTTATTTATCGGCTTAGGATTTGGTTCATTAGTATGGGGTGCCAATTTTGCCGAAAATGGCTTAGTTCCAATTATTTTCATTATCCTTATTTATCTATTGAATACGATTGGCGAATTATCATTATCGCCAGTAGGGCTTTCGATGGTAACCAAATTATCGCCCAAACGCATGGTAGGCATGGTTATGGGTGCATGGATGCTAGCCGTAGCCTTTGCTCAATTTTTTGGTGGTATGATTGCCAAATATACATCTACGGATGAATATATGGAAAAAGTTGTTCGTTATGAGCCAAAATTAGGAGTTACTGGAACAGACAAAATTTCGGTGAAAATAATTGATCCATCAGGCGAAGATACAGGTAATATCGAAATATCTCTTGAAATGGTAAGTGATCCCAAAGCGGTATTGTCAAACACGAAACCTGATGCTTTTTACGTATACCGTAGTATTAAACCAAACGAGACATTGGATTTTGATATGCGAGTTTCTCACTTAGATCCAAATGGCGATAAAACAAAAATTGATCTAATCAGAGATGGCGAAAATGGCAATACTGTCATCGAAAAAGATGATTTGAGCTATACACCAACTGGTAATTTCACAGGCTCAGATACGATTATTTATAATGTTACAGAAATAGAAAATAATAGTGTTGATTTGGTAAAACTAATTATCACCATAGACAATGAAGAAAACCATGCTCCAGTAATTCGAGAGAATCAAATTGCAAGGAAAGTTTGGGAAAAGCCATGGTATGCAAAATCATCTGTAGAAATAAATGTTTTGGATTACGTGTATGATTTAGATGGCGATGTACTGTCGATCGAAATAGTAGAAAAACCAGACTTTAATCAAGGTACCGCAAGTGTAAATAATGGTTTGAATAGCTATGTAGGTCCAAATAAAACCATTCATATTTATTCTAGTGTATTTAAAGTTATATTCATCACTGCAATATCGACAGCTCTATTCTTATTATTATTAGTTCCGCTTCTTCGTAAATGGATGCATGGAGTACATTAATAAGTAAAATAATTAATAAAAATAAACTATTAATTATAATTATATGTAATGATAAAAATAATATATTTTATTATAGAAAAAAATAAAAAGTATCTGTAATTTAATAACGTACTTTTTTATAACATAAATCGTTAAAAAAAAACCTGTAAAATATTACAGGTTTTTTTTTGTAAAACACTCAGTTTTGTGTAATATTGAAAATAATATTAGATCTAAAATAATAAATCATTATTTCTACTTTATGAAGTTAAAACTTGCTGTTAATCAATTCATTTGCCTGTTTTATG
>JAOZTL010000072.1 GCA_029942205.1 Bacteroidales bacterium
TGGTTACGCAGTGGCTATTGATAACGACATTGCCGTGGTAGGCGTACCACAAAATGATGAAAATGGAACAAATGCAGGAATCGTTCTGGTTTATCAATTCTCTAATAATACTTGGCAACAAATTGCTAAACTAAAAGCCTCCAATGGCTTTGCTAGTGATGAATTTGGCAGCTCGGTAGCTATTTATCAAGACCAAATAGTGGTGGGAGCATACGGGCACGATAATAATGGAGCTGACGCTGGAGCGGCTTATTTGTTTGTGAAACCAGCAAGCGGCTGGACAAATAATATCGAAACGGCAGAACTGACAGCCTCGGATGCAGCAACTGGTGATAATTTTGGTTATTCGGTGGCTATTGGAGAAAACCAAGTAGTCGTAGGCGCATACGGAAACGATGATGGTGGGGACTATGCTGGATCGGGCTACGTGTTTGATAAACCAACAACAGGCTGGCAAGATGCCACGGAAACAAAAAAACTAACGGCTTCGGATGCTGCCGATTCCGACAGATTTGGGATGACGGTAGCCACTTCGGGAAATTACATTGCAATAAGCGCAATACTGGATGACGATAATGGAAATAACTCTGGATCAGTCTATTTATATGAAAAAAGTGAAACAGGATGGTCGACAACCGAAAATTATAAAATACAAGCTTCAGATGGCGATTATTTTGATCGCTTTGGAAATGCAATAACAATGAATGACCAGTACCTCGTCATTGCCTCCACCTTGGATGATGATAATGGTACCAATTCGGGATCGGTATACGTATTTGAAAAAACAGAAACAAGCTGGAACGAAGTCGCAAAACTATTGGCTTGGGATGGAAATTCGGATGATGCATTTGGTATTTCCATTTCTATATCAAACAATCAAATAGCAGTGGGCGCACCGCAAGACGACGACAGTGGAACAAGCTCTGGAGCAGTATATTTGTACCAAAAGCCCATCGATGGATGGACGAATATGACCGAAAATGTAAAGCTAGTAGCCACTGATGCTTATGCGGAGGATCGATTTGGTTTTGCAGTAGCTGTATCCAATCAATACACCATCATCGGTGCGGATGGCAGCGATATACAAAGTGAGAATGCTGGTACTGCATACATTTTAAAAACTCCTATTTTACAGTTATCCGATCTCCCAAAAAGCCTTTACCTGAGCGAGCAGGATTTAGAATTACACTGGAAAAGCTACAATATTATCAATACTTTTGTACTCGAATATTCCACAGATAATGGAAATAGTTGGACAACTTTTGCAGCCGAACTAACGAGTAATACCACCAGTTACGTATGGACACTGCCTAGCGAAAATGGAGAATACCTTATTCGTGCTGCTGACCCTACATCGAATCAAATCCTTTCGGAAAATAGTAGTTTTCAGATTGGCTCACTCAGTGTGAATCAACCCAACGGAACTGAAAACCTTGAAGCTGGCGAAGTGTATGAAATCAATTGGCTGGGATGGGTTACGGGCACGGTCAATTTATTTTATTCTACCGATGACGGGGCTAATTATACCCAAATTACCGAAACCAATTCATCTACAAATCTTTACTCTTGGACTATACCCGAGCTCCAGTCCGAATCGTGCCGAATAAAAATAGAAGCCAATGATAATTTGAATATTAAAGACGAAAGCGACCAAACATTTATTATCAATCAAAACCAAGCCCCCATTATTATTAACAGTATCGACAACCAAACCTACGCCATCGGTTTTGATTATGTGTCTATCGATTTGTCGCAAGTTTTTTATGATGAAGATAGCGACCCTCTAAGCTATACCGCAGAAAGTGCCAATACGGGCGTAGCTGTGGTTAATATAGTAAACAATATGCTTATTGTTGGAGAAAATGGACTAGGCGTAACAAGCATAAGCGTAAATGCCGATGATGGACACGGGCATACGATCAATGAGTATTTTTTGGTTACCATAAACACGACCAGTAGTGCTTCCGAATTGCAAGCAAATAACTCAATTCAAGTATTCCCAAATCCTTCCAACGGTATTTTTTATGTGCATAATGAACTTGCTGAAAAGAGTAATTTTAGGATTTTTAATTCCTCGGGGATGCTTGTGCTACAAAAATATGGAACGGGAAAAACAAATAAACTTAATTTGCTGGATGCTAAATCTGGAGTGTATTTTCTCGAAATGAAAACGAATAACTATACGCATCGTATACAATTAATCAAAAAATAAGGTCTTCGAGCTTTTCGATGTTGCTTACGCACGAGTAAACAACTATGAATCCAGTATAAAGGTTACTTTTAGAAAATCGACACTGGTAGTTTTTTTTAGACCATGCTCTTCTCTATTTATTGTTATTGCAAGTGAAACACAATGCCTATGCTTAGGAACGCAAATTAAATTAGATAACAGTAATTCAGTATATGTTCCTTAATAACAAGGAATTTCAAATTCAGACAACGGAAATTTCCGAGCTTGTTGATGATTGTAATGCCACCATTCGCCTCGAATAGGCATAAAATGGTATTTTTGTAATACTGTTTTCAGAAAAATCCGATTCTGAAGTACCGTATCTGGCAGCGAGGTGCAATAATGTCCTGCTTTGCGACCAAAATAATCAAACGGCGTACCCATGTCCAACTCATTTCCTTGTTTATCAACCAAAGTAAGATCGACTGCACCGCCACGGCTATGCACCGAACCTTTGGCTGGATCTGCCACATAACCAGCTATGGGGAACACCTCAAACATGCGGTACTGAACCGATTGCGGACGGAAGCCGTCGAAAATCTTTATCCGATAGCCCAAGCGTTTAAACTCCTCATTAGCCAAAATCAAATCCTTAGCCACTTGGTAGCGAACGAAACAACGTGCACAGTCGTACAATTGCGTATGTGTAAAATTATTGACGGTGGCATAACGCAAATCGAGAAGGAAGCTGGTGTCTAGCTGATTAATTTCGACCATGTCGCTTTCCCGAAAGTCGAGTCGAAAAGGACGGATGGTTTCGTTGCCTTGCACGGTTTGAGTGTTGATATAGAGATTTTCGGAAAACGAACGTGCCTCATCACTGGTAGTATCCTGCTGCTTGCCTTGCAAATGCACTGTTTGTTCATCAAGCAAATGCCAAAAGCCGTTCATCCATCGCTTGCCTTGTGAGCTAAATTCTCGATACAAAAATGAACCATTTTGTCGTAAAAGCAACTCGTTTTGTTTAATTATCACACCATCCTCACTCCGAATGGTAGACAGCATGCGTTTGTTATGAAACCAATGCTTCGACTGCTTTTCGGGGAAAATAGGAATCACCCGTTGATCGTGTGCATAGAGTTTTAATTCGCTGATGGCTATGTGATTGGTCGTGCCATCGAATGTCGCCAATACCGTCAAGAGATACTGTGTGCCTCGCAGCGGTTTATCGAATATCAGTTTCTGCTCCGATGTGCTATCCTGCAAATCAAAGCGTAGCGTTTCGCCATACTCGTTGCTTATTTGTAATTTTCGGATACGTGCATGTTGCTGGTAGGCGATGCTATTCAATTGATTACCATTAATAATGGCAATGCTAGTGAGCATTTGTTCATCCTTAAAAGACAAGCGGAACGATTCGGATGAGTCGAGTACGAAAGCAAACTCTTTGCGATGGTCAAACAAAGGAAGTAGCTCTCTCGTGTTTTGTAATTGGACAAAAAGGGGGAGCGCAAAATGAAACAAGCTATCCTCTGCGCTTCGTAATCGCAATTCGGAGATTGCCACCCGCTTACTAGTGTCGGATACGGTGAACTGGTGTATTTCGTTTTCGGTATAGCCTGTCAGCTGCTGCTCACTTGCTACAGTTTTTATTTTCAGATAAATAGCTTGTACTTCTTGCCGCACAAGGTAACGCTGGTTTGGACGGATGGTATCGATAAATATTCCGTTTAGGTATAATTCGATGCTTGTAATCGGGTTGCATCCCAAATCGACAGGACTGATAATTTGTAAGCTTTTCACGAAGCGTGCGCCCTCAAAATCAACAAAGAAACCTTCGCCTACACCAAGCCCTTTGCTGCTCGTCCAGGCGGTAGAGTCGGCATCGTCCAACGCCAAAGCTATGCGCTGCATGCCCGATAGGCTATGCACCGAACGTACTTGCCACAAAAAAGGATCGACTGCCTCATCGGTACAGCTACTCCATAATAATGTACTAAATAATAATAGAAACTTATTTGTTGTAGACATAAAATCGTAGACTTAAGGAACACAAAATTAAATTTTTATTTGTTTTTGACAATTTATTGAGCATAAAAATTAGGTAACTCGTGCATGAGCCACTTAAAAAGATCGAAGAGCTTACTTAGGTTTATAATAGTTGAGCCTAGTCTAAAAAACCTGCCTGCTTTGATTCTCGAAAAAGCAAGCTTTTTATACTGGACTCATAAAGCGAATTAGCATAAATAGAAATTAAGTTTTCCTGCAAATTATGGCTTAAAAATTCTATCACTACGTAGCAACGCAAGTCTAAATGGTAAAACAACAAATCAATGTAATAGTCTTTTTGACTAATTTTTATGTGATATTGATTACCTACGTAAGCAAATCCTTTCCCCAATTCTATCAGAAATTCAGTTATGTGTTTTGTTAATCCTTTGATAGCGTAAAAAACTTTCTATTAAATAAAAACTAAAGTTTCAGTGTTGCAATCAGTCGTACATTATATTTAGTGGATCACATAAGCATTCCAATGAAAAAAAGGTGTAGCCTTATTGTTTTTTCTGATGCTCTTTTATGACACTATAAAATAGTTATCCCCCAAATATAATAAAAAGAAAACTTTAAAATAAATTTATTATTGAACAAAATAAAGAGCGGAAACACAAATGCCTTTTAACATGGTCTTTTTCTCTGTCAGACAGAAGGTCAAACAGCTCGCCACAGATTCGTCGGGGGACTTGCAAGCTTTTCCTTATATATTTTACAGGACAATTCTATTGTTAAAGATTTTTATCCTTTTTTTCACCAATGTAAAGCTACTCCGCACCACTTTGCAGGCACTCCGCACCACTTTTCTTCGCTCCGAAACGGTTTTTCCTCCCTCCGAAGCCATTTTTCCCTCCTCCGCATCCATTTTTCGTTGCTCCGAAGTCCTTTTTCTTCCCTCCGCATCAATCTCACTTAACTATTTTATCAAAAAATCTTACTCCGCTTGCATTTCTCGGAAAAATAGACCCGTGCGGAGTGCAAGCAAAGGCATGCGGAGTGAAGAAAAATGGCTTCGGAGGGAAGAGAAAGGCATGCGGAGCAAAGAAAAATGGCTTCGGAGGGAAGAGAAAGGCATGCGGAGCAAAAAAAAACGAATGCCGAGTGCAATAAATTGGATGCCCACTGCTTTTTCGGTATACATCCATGCCATTCGACGGACAAATTCGTCTGAGCCACATCAAAAAGGGCAAAGACCTTACTTAATGGATAATGGACAATTAATAATTTTGCTTTCGCCTTATTTATTATAATCGTTGTTTCACTCGTGCGTAAGCAATATCAAAAAAAATGCATCATTTTTATTTATTTTTAGTAATAATAATAAAAGAATACCTATATTTGGAATTAGAAAAAAAACGAACGAATCAAAAACGGTACAAATGAACACGAAAGAAAAAATCCAAAAATACATTGAACGTAATAATATAACTGGTGGCTTAAAATATTTACTTAGTATACTGAAAGGTGAGGACGATCAGTTATACGATGAAGTTTTGATTGTTCAGAATAATTATAAAAGAGCCGTGCGAAATTTCAATAATCGTATTTTAGATATGAGCGATTTGCAAAAAGAAGAAGCCAGAACAGCTTCCGCTCTGCTGGACTATGCCGATGATATTATGGACATGAATCTTACCCCAGGGACGGGCTCGACCACCACCACCACCACGGTAAGCAACGAGGGTGCTGGTAATTATATCATACAAGGAGCAAACACCAACGGAGGCGACATCATTATTGGTGCAACGCCTAGCGAGACAAAAAAGCCTGAAGAGAAAAAAAACGAAAAAAGACGAATTTTGTTTTTCGGATCGAATCCCCAGAGTACGGGTAAATTGCAGCTAGAGGAGGAGTTTCGACGTGTATCCGAAAAATTACAACACGGTGTGGATGAAAATAAGTTTGCGCTGTTTCAGAAATGGGCGGTACAGCCCAATGAGTTGATCGAGGCCATTTTGGAATACAAACCAAATATCATTCATTTCTCGGGACATGGCACACGAGGCAAGGCATTTAAACCCGAAGATTCTGGTTTGCTCATGTCGAGCTCGGATGGTGGCACTCGACTAGTGAACACCAGCACGCTGTCGCAAATGTTTGAACTGTTTCGCGACGATCCTGAAATTCAGATCGATACGGTGATCTTAAATGCTTGCTATTCGGAAAATCAAGCAAAAGCAATCTGCAAGTTTGTGCCGTACGTGATCGGGATGAATAACGCCATAAACGACAACGATGCGCTGGATTTCTCCACGGGCTTTTATTTGTCCTTATCGCATGGTAAAACAATAGACTTGGCATACCGTACAGGCAAACTGCAAATACAGCTAGAGGATGGAGACCAAAAGATTGTTGCCATGCACCAACAAAAAAATTGCTAGGTCTAGGTCTTCGCCTTTTTTGATGTTACTTACGTTAGTTTATAAAATTAAAAACGGTGATTTTTATTCATTCAAGGACAACTAAAAAAACGATGGTTTAAAAACGAAAACGCTATACATAAATGCGAGGAAACAACCGACATACACGAATACTTATTTTTCTTGCACTACTCTTGATGAGTGTATCTTTTGGGGGCTGCCGTATGTTTTTTTATGGTATGCAACAAGGGATCGGGCAAGCCAAAATATTGATAAAAGCCAGACCAATACGCAAAGTGCTGGCGGATGAGAATTATCCAGACTCGGTGAAACAGCAACTCCAATTGATACAAGAAATTCGCCAATTTGCGATTGATTCTTTGGGTATAAACGATTCTAAGAATTATACCACTTTTTACGATCAACACAACAAACCGATACTGTGGGTGGTGGTTGCAAGTAAGCCGTATACACTGGTGGCTTACCAATGGAAGTTCCCGTTTTTGGGTAAACTGGAATACAAGGGCTTTTTTGATAAAAAGAAAGCCATCAAAGAATCGAAAAAAATACAAGCCTTAGGACACGATACTCGCATAGGAACAGTGGGTGCATGGAGTACTCTAGGCTATTTCAAAGACCCAATTTTGTCTAACATTCTGAAACGATCGGATGGACAAATAGCCGAATTAATTATTCATGAACTAACGCACGCAACGGTCTTTATTAAAGGCGAAGCACAGTTTAACGAAAACCTCGCTACTTTTATCGGAGAAGAGGGTGCAAAACGATTCCTAATTTATAAATATGGACGAGGCTCTGTTAAACACACCAAATATTTGGGTGAATTGAATGACAATCAAATGTTTGCGAAACATATTCTGCGTGGTTCAAAGCAACTCGACAGCTTGTATGCCAAATTTCCCGATAACATGCTAGCTATCCAAAAAGACTCCATCAAAACAGAAATGATTTTTTCCATCATGCAATCGCTGGATACAATTCATTTCTATAATAAACTATCTTATCGGCATTTGCAGAAAAGAGAAAGCTTACCAAACAATGCTTTTTTTATTAGTTTCAAAACATATAGAGACCGATTAGCCGAATTTAGAGAAAAATTTGCCGTGCAATTTCATTCTGATTTTCAGCTTTATATGAAATATCTGAAAAAATTGTGAGATATTTAGTGTGAAAAACAAAAAAATGTACTATTTTTGAGGTAAGCTCTTCGTACAGTTGCTCAATGTACTGTATAAGTATTTTTAATAATAATTCTAGTCAACCAAATAAAAAAAAACACATGGAAAAAGTACATTACGATTCCGAATTAAAAGTTGTAGTTTGCGCATTTTCAGGAACACCAGACCTGGAAGAATTTAAAGGAATCGCAAACTCTGCAATAGATTTATTGCAAAAACATAAAATATCTAAAATATTGAATGATATTTCAAAACTGGAATTAAATTCAATAGAAAATCAAGAATGGACACAAAACGAGTGGTTTCCTAATGCCGAAAAAAAAGGATTAAAATATTTTGCTTTTGTTATAGCTACCGAAATTTTTGGACAAGTATCTGCCGAACAAACAAACGAAAAAGCAGAAGATGCAGGAAATATTGAAATCAAATATTTTGATGACGAAGAAGAAGCTCGTAACTGGTTAAAATCAAAATAAAGTCTTTGATCTTTTTGATGTGGCTTACTCACTTGTGCAAAATTATTGTAATCAATGATTTATCGAAAAATTAAATATACTATTAATCTTATCATTGAACTTAAACATGTAGAATAATGAACGAAAGGTTTCAACGCATCAGCCATAAAGGGAAAATTGTTTCATATTTTGATTACAGAGGATTAAGTAGTCTCAATGAAGCTGAATTTATTAAAACAATAGAAGCTGCCACTGAATATTTCTTTAAATGGGGCAATAACCAAGTAACTTTGGTAGATCTGCGTGAAGCATATACCAATTCTAATATAATAAATGTATGGCGTGAAGCTGCAAAAAAATCAGCTCCAATGATAAGCAAATCGGCAATATTAGGGATTAGTGGTGCAAAAGCTATTTTAGTAAGAGGCGTTAACTTGTTCACAAAACTGGATATAAGACCTTTCGATACCAAAGAAGCTGCGCTGGACTGGTTGGTCGAATAAGGTCGAAGATCTTAAAACCGTAGCCCAACGCCCCACTCGGTGAAATAAGCAACTCCGCCCTTAGACATAATGGTGAGGTTTAATAGTGTTCGTTTGCTTATGCGGTAACGCAAGCCTGCACGCTGAAAGCTAGATCCATCGTCTGTCCATTTGGAGTACAAATGAAAACCTTGCTGTGCGATTACTGAAAAGCGGTGCACATCAAACCGATAACTCAGGTGTAAAGCATACTGCATGATGGCGGCTTGTGATAAATCAAGCACGCCTTCACGCTCAAAACGTGTAAAAAATGAGCTGTCGTAAATCCAATCGAGCCCAAAGCCTATGCGGTGTTTTGCTGTCAAGGCATGGGTATAGTCTAGCATGATAGACGAAATGAAATATTTATCGCCTCCTGCTGGCTTTATTTCTTTTATGCCTGCATTATACACCACAGCGAAATCGTCTGTTGCATAGTCTGTTGCTGTTTCGTGTACCACTCGTTCGTTGGCTTCCCGATTCAATCTATAGTTGATTCCCAATCGATAAGTCAATGGATTTAAACCAAGATTGGGCATTTTGGTTGCACCATTGGAAAAATGATTGCCACTAAGCTCATTCACCAGCCAAAGTCGTTCGGTGAGAGCATACTGCATACCGAGTGTTGCACCGATGAATACATTCGTGTGCGACCCGACAGCAATATTTCCTTCGGTAACGTACACCAAGCCTAGCTCGAATTGATAATGCCATTTTATTTTTTCACTTTCCCACAATGGTAAAGTCATAAAACCATACAAAGCATAGCCGTAGCCCAAATTATCTTGATTGCCCAAATCGGCGGCATAAAATCCCATGCCATACGCTGGATACAAAAATGTCTGTTCCCATGCTTGCTGTCCAAACATTTGTCGCCCCAAGGTGATATTTATTGCTTTTATTGGGTCTTCGATCAGGTCATTCATCGAATCACGATGGCGAGCAATAAAGCCATAGTGCGCCGATGCGCCCAAGTGATAGTTTTTATTGTTATCTTGAGCAAACAAATTACTACTAATCAATAAGAATAAAAAAAAATGCCGAAAATGCATAATAATGGATTAAATAAAAAAATTGCTGCAAAAATAATCTTATTTTTTTCAAAAAAACCAATAACTCTCCAATTTATTCATTATATTTGAGGTGCAATTTTTGTGTACTATAAAATTTGGCTCTATTCCATAACATTGTTGGTGAAAATATTGTAATTTGGCATGATTTT
>JAOZTL010000073.1 GCA_029942205.1 Bacteroidales bacterium
TCTAAATCACAATTATAACAGTAATTCAGTATAAATTAAATAAGCTATAATGGTTAGGCGAAGTTGTTTTGTTTTTTAACAACTTGAAAAAGCTGCAAATAGCACCGCTATTAAATGATTTTGTTAAGGAAGTTAAAGGAGGACATAAAAACAAGTATAATTGTTATATGTTATTTAATTTGCGTTCCTTAACACACGATAAAACAGTTGATAAATCAGACGAAGAAGTTCATTCGTTCAAAAAAAAATACTAAAGTAAGCACATTTTCGTTGTAGGACAACATTGCCTGTATAACAGCTTGGAGCGGTCATACAGATACTTACAACCAAATACTTGAGTATAAATGCATAAAATAACATCAAAATAAGGTCGAAGACCTAAGTTTCAATAAAAACAGCTCGAAGAGCATAAAGGGATTTTAAACACAATATGGCAACATCCAATTTTGTAGATTATGTAAAAATATACTTCCGTTCGGGTAACGGAGGTGGTGGCTCGGCACATTTGCACCGCGACAAACTAACCGCCAAAGGCGGTCCTGATGGTGGCGACGGAGGACGTGGAGGGCACATCATACTAAAAGGTAATGAACAAATGTGGACATTGTTACATTTAAAATACCGAAAACACATCACGGCAGGGCATGGTGGCTCAGGCTCGGGCTCGCAGAGTACTGGCGCACAAGGCAAAGACATCGTTCTGGATGTTCCGCTTGGCACGGTAGCTAAGGATGCCGAAACAGGTGAAGTGCTTTTTGAAATTACAGAGAACGAGCAAGAAGTGAAATTAGTTCCTGGAGGAAGAGGGGGACTCGGAAACGTGAACTTTAAAACTGCCACCAACCGAACGCCTCGTTATGCACAATCGGGCGAGCTGGGACTCGAAAACTGGCACATTCTGGAACTGAAAGTCCTCGCAGACGTTGGGCTGGTTGGCTTTCCGAATGCTGGTAAATCCACCTTACTCTCAGTGGTATCGGCTGCCAAACCCAAAATTGCAGACTACGCTTTTACCACCATGACACCAAATCTAGGTATCGTTTCTTATCGAGATGATAAATCATTTGTGATGGCTGATATTCCTGGAATCATCGAAGGAGCATCGGAAGGCAAAGGCTTAGGTACTCGCTTTTTGAGACACATCGAGCGCAATTCTTTGTTACTATTCATGGTGCCTGCCGATTCCAAAGACATTCATCAGGAATATAAAATATTATTATCCGAAATTGAAAAATATAACCCCGAAATGCTCGACAAAGAACGGATTCTGGCAATCACAAAGTCTGATATGCTAGACGATGAATTGATCGAGGAGATTGAGCAGGATTTGCCTGCACTGGCTTATGTCTTTATTTCGTCAATCGCACAGAAAGGACTAATGAAACTGAAAGACTTAATTTGGGCAAAATTAAACTAAGGTCTTCATACCTTCATTTAATAGATAATTGATAATTTTGCTTTCGTCTTACTCTGTATAAGTATGTAAGCAATATTAAATAGCACAGAGTGCTTATGATAGAACAAATTATAAAATGGGACACACAGTTGTTTTTGTGGCTGAATAGCTTGCATGCCTCTTGGCTGGATGGCTTTATGTGGACGATAAGCGAGCGCAACACATGGATTCCTCTTTATGTGTTGATTATCATTTTTATGTTTGTTAAAGAAAAGCGTTATGGCTTTGTTGGGCTAGTTTTTATTGGCATTACGGTTGCTATGGCCGATTGGTCATCGGTGCATTTGTTCAAAAATGTGTTTGAACGATTGCGCCCCACGCACACCGAGTCCATTGCCGATTTGATTTATACCCTAAACGATTACCGTGGCGGAAAATTCAGTTTCGTCTCGTCTCATGCCGCCAACATGTTTGCGGTAGCCACTTTTACGGGTTTGTTTTTTAATAATCGTTTTTTTAAAATATTTATTGGTTTGTGGGCATTCTGGGTGTCGTATAGTCGAATATATTTAGGAGTGCATTTCCCGCTAGACATCATTGTCGGAGCATTACTGGGCATAGGAATTGGCTACTCGGTATTCCGATTATATCAATTCTCATCACTGAAAATTAAAAAAAGAAATAACAATGGCTGACTTTAAAACACACGTAGCAGTAGGTGCTGCTACGGGATATTTTTTATCGGTAACTTCTTTTATGACCGATTTGACTACGAACATGTACATGTCCGTAATTATCTTTTTTTCTACCGTCATTGGGTCGTTTCTACCCGATATGGATAGCAATTCGGGCTTACCTGTACAAATTATTTTTGGCTTGTATGCTTATTTTGCTGCCACCATCACCTTGTTTTTTATGTGGGAGGCACAAGCAGGAATTTACTTACTACTTACCACGCCCATTGCTGCTTTTGCATTAGTACATTACGTTGTGCATCCGTTGTTTGACAAATACACCTCGCACCGTGGTATTTTTCATTCGTTTCCTGCGGTCATCATTGTGTTTTTGCTCACCTTATTGGTTGCCGATAATTTGCGTTTGCCTATTTTAGAGAAATTCGCTATTGCATTGGCTATTGGTACTGGTTATTTTAGCCATTTGCTTCTCGACGAAATTTATTCAGTTAATTTTCTCACAACGCCACGTTCCCGAAAAAAGAAAATCTCCTTTAAAGAATCCATCACCAGACGATTCAGCACCAAACGTTCTTTTGGTACAGCTCTCGACTTGGGCTTTAATACAAAAGATAAATATCCTGGCGTAATTGCTTACATTATTTTAGTCATACTTTTTTTTATGACTTATCCTATTCTCGAATCGGTCTATTTCCGATTATAAGATCTTCAAGCTTTTTTTGATATGGCTTACGCACTTGCGCAAAACTATTACAATCAATAAACCAGTGGCTTACCGAAAATACGTATGTAATTTATTAATCAATGAAAAAAACAGCACTCTTTTTTCTTTTATCCATTCCCTTATCACTGTTTGCGCAGGACATGGATTTATACCACATCAATCAAGACGATAAATTAAAAATGCAGTCTATTCCTGAAGGAATGACCTACGATGAATTTCATTTATTGTCCACCAACTTGCGGATGAAAGACATGCTGTATGCGATGATCGTGCCTGGCTATGTGCATTATCAAGCCAACGAAAAACGTACAGCCGCATGGATGTTTGGTTTACGAATATCAGGTTTTACGGGCTTGGGCTATATTAGCCTGACATATAAATCGATACTTGAACGTAGCGTCTTGAATCTTACCGAACCCGAATTAAGTCTGCAACAAGAAAAGTTAAATTCCGTAATTACCACAACGTCGTTGGTCTTGGTTTTTGGCACATATTTTTATGATTGGATACACGGACAGTATAAATTATCGCATAACCAAGACATGATTCGGTATAAGTTTGGACTGAAAATGAAAATAGAGAACTTGCAGAGTTTTCAGCCGCAGCAAGTTCCTTCTTTATCGCTATCGATACGGTTTTAAATCTTCATTAATTTAAAATTTATTTTTTGACCAATGAGGCTATTTCTATATTTATACTGAAATACTATCATAATTATGAATTTAAAACGTTTCTCTTCTGCCTATTTTCACTCATAAAAATAAACAAAAAATAATTCATTTTCTAAATCACAATTATAACAGCAATTCAGTATACCTGAAAAATGACTACTGTTAATCAATTTGGCGCATAAGTCCTCATCAAAAAAGTAGCAGACCTTAATCGTTTAATGCATTCCATAAGATTTCTACCGTATGCAAGGCTTTTCGGTCTGTTCCGTCTTTTATTTGATGGCGGCAGCTTGTGCCTATGGCTGCAATAATGGTTTCTTTTGCTGCATTTCGTACCGCAGGAAAAAGCACCATTTCGCCAATTTTCATCGACAAATCGTAATGCTCTTTCTCGAAGCCAAACGAGCCAGCCATACCACAACAGCCCGACGGAATTTCCTCTACGTGATAATTCATAGGAAACGACAGCACATCGATACTTGCTTGTGTAGAGGCTACGGCTTTCTGTTGGCAATGCCCGTGCAATTTGATTTGCTTGACAGAATCAGTAAAACTTTCTTTTCGGATATTTCCAGCATTCATTTCTTTTGCCAAAAACTCATCGATAAGTAACGCCTGTTGTCCTAAAATAATGGCAGCTTCTTTTCTTTCGGGAGTTGCCAAGTCTGGATATTCATCTCTGAAACTAAGTATAGTTGATGGTTCGATGCCGATTAATGGTGTTTCTTTGGTTATTTTATCTTTTAGCAGATCAATGTTTTGATTGGCTATTTTCTTTGCTTTCCGAACAAAACCTTTTGATAAGTAAGTGCGCCCACTCTCTACATGCTTTGGAATCACGACTTCGTAGCCCAAACGAGTGAGTAACCGAATGGCTTTTATTCCAATGTAAGTATCGGTATAATTGGTAAATTCATCTGCAAAAAAGTATACTTTCCCATTTTTAATATCGTGTTTTTTGTCTTGCAAATGAATGCGATTTGCCCATGTGCGTAGGCTTTTACATTGAATTAAAGGCATTTGACGCTTTTCGGAGAAACCAAACCAGCGCATAAAATATTTCCCAAACCGAGTGAGTACAAAATTATTCCAATGAGGCGCAATTGCACCTAAACGATTAATATTGGGAATATTAGCAATCAAGCGTGATCGTAGAGGAATGCCATTGGCATCATAATAATGCTGGAGGAATTCAGCTTTCAATTTTGTAACGTCCACTCCCGAAGGACATTCCGATTTGCAGGCTTTGCACGAAAGACACAAATCCATTACTTCATACAGTTCTTGATTATCAAACGGATTGGCAGCAGTCGATTGGGTAAGTACTTCACGCAAACTATTGGCACGTGCACGAGTTGCATTTTTCTCATCCCGAGTAGCCATAAAGCTAGGGCACATGGTGCCACCGATGGTTGCCGATTTCCTGCAATCGCCCGATCCATTGCACTTTTCGGCTGCACGAAGAATACCGTTTGTTTCCGAAAAATCAAAAATGGTGTCGAATTGTTTTGTTTCTTGTTCTTTGGTGTAACGCAGCTGCTCGTTCATGGCGGAAGTATGGGTGATTTTACCATGATTGAAAATCTGCTGTTTATCCCACACATTTTTCAGATCGATAAGTAGCTGATAATTATGCTCGCCAAGCATTAAAGGAATAAATTCGCCACGCAAACGCCCGTCGCCATGTTCGCCACTCAGCGAGCCTTTATGCTTTTTGACAAGCTTTGCTGTTTCGAGCGCAATGGTATGAAATAGCTCTACATCTTTGGCTTTTTTCAAATCCAAAAGCGGCCGCAAATGCAGCTCGCCAGTAGCAATGTGCGCATGATAGACGCAAGATAATTGGTGTTTGTCTAGCATCTCTTTGAAATCAATCATGTAGGCAGGTAGTCGCTCCACGGCTACTGCCGTATCTTCGACTACGCTCACGGCTTTTGCATCGCCTTTGATGTTGGCTAATAAACCAAGACCAGCTTTGCGGAGATACCACACTTTTTTTATATCATCGCCAAAAATAAGCGGATAATGATACCCAAAATTAGCTGCTTGCATTTCCGATTGCATGCTACTGGCTAATTGTTGAATTTTTTCTTTGGTTTCTTGTGCAAATTCAACAATCAAAATGGCTTCGGGTGCGCCTTGCACAAAAAAACGATTGGTTTCGAGGCTTTTGATCCCCACCGAACAATCCAAAATGGTTTTGTCCATCAGCTCGACTGCCCTTGGCTGGTGTTTCAGTGCAATTAAGTTGGCTTTAAATGCCTCGTGTAAATCTGCAAAATGAATAGCAACAACGCCTTTCACTTTTGGAGGAAGAGGCATTAAATTTAATTTTATTTCGAGTGTAAAAGCAAGCGTTCCCTCCGAGCCTGCAAGCAATTTGCTAAAATTAAAAGCAGGTGCACCCGAAACAAAAGGAGCAGAATCTAATAGCATATCCAGCGCATAGCCATTGTTGCGGCGTGATACTCGCTCATCAGGGTAATGCGTTTTTATTTGTTCTTGATTTATCGGATCGCTTAATGTTTTCTGAATATGACGATAGATTTTGTTTTCTAAGGCTTCCCCTTTGCTTTTGGCTGCAAATTCGACTGTATTTAATTCGCCAAACACAACTTTACTCCCATCGCTGAGCATCGCTGTAACCTCTAGCGTGTGTTCTCTGGTGCTTCCGTACACGAGCGAATGCAGTCCGCAGGCATTATTCCCAAGCATGCCACCTATCATGCATCGGTTGGCGGTAGAAGTTTCGGGACCAAAAAACAAACCATGAGGTTTTAAATACATGTTCAGTTCATCCAACACAACACTTGGCTGTATGCGTACCCAACGCTCTTTGGTATTTAATTCTAAAATTTCGTTGAAATGTTTAGAAACATCAAGCACAATACCACTACCAACAACTTGTCCTGCAAGCGAAGTGCCTGCTGCTCGTGGAATGAGCGATGTCTGTTGTTCTGTTGCAAAATGGATGAGTGTACGAATATCCGCTTCGCTTTTAGGAAAAGCAACGGCTAATGGTTTTTCACGATAAGCGGAAGCATCCGTAGCATAAATGATTTTATGTAGTTCATCATCATGTAGTTCTCCTTCTAATATTTTTGATAATTCGTTAAGGGAAGTGTTTTTTGTTTTTTGTGCTTTCATAGTTTCATAAGCTTGGGCACAGCGAATGTCCGACATTTTTTTTTCAGACAAAGGTATTCTTTTTTATGAGAAAGCAGATAAGCATAAATGAGTTTGGTATTAGCAATAAAAAGCATTTCAAAGGAATAGTTGTAATATTATCATGAAGCTCTATTTTTTTTTGTTTTTGAATTAACAACTATTCCATACCTAAACCGATTTTCAATAAACGAAAATTAAAAATACGACAACATCTTACGGAGTATTCATGGTCTGCTCTGAATTTTATCAGAAAAAGAAACAAGACAAGCAAGTGGAGAGATTTCCCTCAAGCCAAAACAAAAGAAAAAAAATCTCAAATTATTCGTTAGATGAATTAAGTTTTGTATTTTTGTTGCTTTTAATTTTGCAAAATAGAATCATACATTTTAGCTCAAAATAGATACAGGATGGATTATAATTTTAATGAAATAGAACAACGCTGGCAAGCTTACTGGCGAACAAATAAAACCTTTGTTGCTAGTAACCAATCGGAAAAACCTAAATTTTATGTACTCGATATGTTTCCTTATCCATCAGGAGCAGGGCTACATGTGGGGCATCCGCTGGGCTACATTGCATCGGATATTTATAGTAGGTACAAACGCCTAGAAGGTTTCAATGTGCTACACCCCATGGGCTACGATGCCTTTGGATTACCTGCCGAACAATATGCCATCCAAACAGGGCAGCATCCTGCCGTTACTACCAATAATAACATTCGTCGGTATCGTGAACAATTAGACAAAATAGGCTTTTCGTTTGATTGGAGTAGAGAAGTGCGCACCTCCGATCCTGATTATTATAAATGGACACAATGGGTATTCCTTCAGTTATTCAGTCATTGGTATAATAATGACACACAAAAAGCAGAATCGCTGGACAGTTTGGTGAAAGAATTTGAAATAAACGGAAATATGCAAGTAAACGCTGCTTGCTCGCCTAGCCCTCAGTTTTCGGCTCCCGTATGGAATGGAATGACGGAAGAGGAACAACAAGAAATGCTACAATCTTATCGTTTGGCTTATCGTGCTACAACGAAAGTAAACTGGTGTCCATTCTTAGGGACAGTGCTGGCAAATGATGAGGTGAAAGAAGGCTCATCGGTCAGAGGCGGGCATCCTGTTGAGCAACGTGATATGGAGCAGTGGCTTCTACGTACCACGGCTTATGCCGAGCGTTTATTGACAGGGCTCGACTTGGTGGACTGGACAGAATCACTCAAAGACATGCAACGCAACTGGATAGGAAAATCAGAAGGCGCACAGTTATTTTTTGATGTAAAAAATCGTTCCGAAAAAATAGAAGTATTCACCACGAGACCAGACACTATTTTCGGATCAACCTTCATGGTGCTTGCGCCCGAAAGCGAATTAGTAGATAAATTAACGACCATTGAACAAGGCGAAGATGTTGATCAATACGTACTTAAAACTAAGTTACGTACCGAACGTGAACGCTTGACTGACGTAAAAACCATCAGCGGTGTATTCACAGGTGCGTATGCCATCAACCCATTTACACAAGAGGAAATACCAGTTTGGATAAGCGATTATGTACTGGCAGGCTACGGAACAGGAGCAATCATGGCTGTGCCTGCGCACGATAGCCGAGATTATGCATTTGCTAAATATTTTGAGCTACGAATTGTTGAAGTTGTAGCAGGTGGCAATATCGAAGCGGAATCTTACGATGCCAAAACAGGAATGATGATTAATTCGGGCTTCTTAAATGGACTGGAAGTAAAAGATGCCATTCGTAAGGCAAATGAAGAAATTGCTCAACGAAATTTGGGCATACCAAAAATAAATTACCGATTGCGTGATGCTATTTTTAGCCGTCAGCGTTATTGGGGCGAGCCTTTTCCTATTTATTATAAAAAAGGAATTGCCTACCCACTGAGCGAAGCAGAACTCCCTCTCGAATTGCCCGAAGTAGATGCTTATAAACCCACCGAAACAGGCGAGCCACCACTTGGGCATGCGCAAAACTGGAATTCACCTGACGGATACCCTCTCGAAATGAGTACCATGCCTGGTTTTGCAGGATCGTCGGCTTATTACTTGCGCTACATGGATGCACGCAACAATCAACAATTGGTATCGAAAGAGGCGGTTGAATACTGGCAAGACGTAGATTTATACATCGGTGGAACAGAACATGCCGTGGGACATTTGTTGTACTCTCGGTTCTGGAACAAGTTTTTGTTTGATTTAGATTTGGTGGTCAAAGAAGAGCCATTCAAGCGACTTGTCAATCAAGGAATGATACAAGGGCGATCAAATTTTGTGTACCGAATCAAAAATAGCAACACCTTCGTTTCATACAATCTGCGAGATGAATACGAGCACATTGCCATTCATGTGGATGTCAATATTGTTCAGAATGATGTATTGGATATGGAAGCGTTCCGTAATTGGAGTCCAGAGTTTGCCAATGCCGATTTTATACTCGAAGGCGAAAAATACATGTGCGGCTGGGCGGTAGAGAAAATGTCTAAATCGATGTTTAATGTCGTGAACCCCGACCAAATCGTAGAACAATACGGCGCAGATACTTTGCGGATGTACGAAATGTTTTTAGGACCTTTGGAACAAGCCAAACCATGGGATACAAACGGTATCGAAGGCGTACATAAATTCTTGCGCAAATACTGGCGACTGTTTTTCAACAACGAAACATTCACCCTTTCGAGCGAAAACGCAAACGATGATGAATTAAAAGTATTACATAAAACCATCAAGAAAGTAAAAGATGATATTTTACGATTCTCATTCAATACTTCGGTGAGTGCTTTTATGATTTGTGTAAACGAATTAGCTCGCATGAAGTGTAACAAAAGAGAAGTGCTAGAACCATTGACGATTCTGCTTTCGTCTTTTGCACCACACATTACCGAAGAGATTTGGGGACTTTTAGGCAATACCGAGAGCATCAGTTATGCAACTTTCCCTAGCTTCGACGAAAAATACTTGATCGAAGCAAGTATTACCTATCCCGTGGCTTTTAACGGCAAACGCCGATTTGAAATACAAGTGGCAGTGGATGCCGATCAAGCAAGTATTGAAAAAATGGTACTCGAAAATCAAAAAACTATCGCCTGGCTCGATGGTCGTTCGCCCAAACGAGTAATTGTAGTACCTAAGCGTATGGTGAACATTGTAGCTTAGGCAATTGTAATTATGGCTTGTTATTTGTATATCTTTATATAAAGGTCTTTTACCTATAATTAATATTTTTGCTTTTTCGCTTTTATTTTACTGCAATCATTTTGCACAAGTGCGTAAGCAACATC
>JAOZTL010000074.1 GCA_029942205.1 Bacteroidales bacterium
AGGAAATTCTTCAATGGATATGGGAGGAGAAAAAGAAGCACTTGGAAGCAATGATTATGATTATTTTGCAATTCCATGGAGTTTTCGTTTTTCTTATAGTTATCAATTACGCAAAACTTCCTTTAATCAAGATACCAAAGAATTTGAACGAGATTTTAATCAAACCTTAAATCTTTCGGGAAATTTCAGCTTGACGAGTACATGGAAAGTAAATTTCCAGTCTGGTTATGATCTTACTAATTATAAAATAACAACAACTTCATTGGGAATACAAAAAGATTTGCATTGCTGGCAAATGAGCTTAAATCTTATCCCATTTGGAACATACAAGAGTTATAATTTTCGAATTAATGTGAAATCTGCTGTTTTTCAAGATATTAAATGGAAAAAAGAAAAATCATTTAGAGATAATTTTTAAAAAGTTGCTTTAATTAATATGTAAGTACGTAGGTTCGATTTTAAACAAAAAAAGAGACTACACTTTGTAGTCTCTTTTTTGTCTATTATACCAAATATTAGATGTTTAAATTTCTTCTGTTTCCACTACTTTTGCTAGAATATCAGCATATTGAACTAAAAGATATTTTTTATCTTCAAATTTCGTTTCTGTTCCCGAAAACTCTTTGAACATCACTTGATCTCCAACAGTTATTTCTGGATTTTCGATATTGCTGATTGCTACTACAGTTGCTACATTTTGTTTTTTCTTAGCTGAGTCTGGAATAATAATGCCACTTGCAGTAACTTGTTCTGCATTACTTTCGGTAATATCTAATAAAACATTTTGATTTACAGGTTGTAACTCTCTCATTTTAAGTTTATTTTATTGGTTATATTTAATTGATTTCTAGTAATTGATCTATTTTCTTTTGGTCGAAACCGATGATGCGTTGCCCATTTATATCACTTTGTGGCACACCTTGTTGCCCACTTTTTTTCACCATTTCTTCGGCTGCTTTTTGATTTTTTGATACGTCAATATCCGTAAAGCGAATATTATTTTTCCGCAAATACGATTTTAGTGTAGTACACCAAGAGCAGGAAGGAGTGGAGTAAACCGTTACCTGAGCTTGTTTTTTCCCCTCTGCATTGTTTTGAGTTCGATATAAATTATCTGCAAATAGCGATTGATAATAACTGCTTGTCTGGCAGCCTTTTATTATATTTTTTGCTTGATTATTTTCTAGCTCTACAAGTGTAGGAACACTTGTTATCGAATACTTTGGATGAATATCTCTTACTTGACTTACGTCTGCTATTAAAATCGATAATTCATCACCAATTTCGGTTATTTTTGTGATATTTTGTATGGCACATTCACTTTGTTCTGAGCTTTTTTTATACAAAAGTAGATAATTCTTCTTATTTATTGCCTTATTTATTAATTCGTCGTGCGAATTTATGTCTATAAATTTCATGTTTTAAATATTGTAACTTGTTGAAATTTCGTGAAGTGTTGTAATATAGATTGTCTAAAATAATAAAACAGACGAAGTCTGAATTTCTGAATAGGATTCATAATTTATGCCAAATTAAAATTGTTGCAATTTGGCAGATTTATCGTGAAAAAATGGCAGAAAAAAAGCCGTTTTTTTCAAAACGGCTTTTTGAAATTTATTTTTTCTTCTTCTTTTGTTGTTTTGACATATCGTCGAGTCTTTTCTGAAAATTTGACTTTTTCGTTGGCTTTTTCTTTGCTAGTTGTATTTTCTTTAGCAAATCATCGTCATTGATAAATTTACGAATAAGTATTGTTTGTCCAAAAGTTATAAGATTAGATAAAAAGTAATAATAACTAAGACCTGATGAGTAATTATTAAACCAGAAAACCATCATTACAGGCATCAAATATAGCATCATTTTCATACCAGGAATTTGATTAGAGCTCATCTGCTGATTACTCACTATTGTCGTAAGAACAATACTACCAGCCATTAATAAGGTAAATAAACTGACATGCTCTCCATAAAATGGAATTTCAAAAGGCAAACTTAAGATTGAATCATAAGTTGATAAATCGTCTGCCCAAAGGAAGCCTTTTTGGCGAAGCTCGATAGACGAAGGAAAAAAGCGGAACATAGCAAATAATATTGGCATTTGCAGTAGCATAGGCAAGCATCCTCCCATTGGATTTACGCCTGCTTTTTTGTATAATGCCATTGTCGCTTGTTGGCGTTCCATGGCTTTATCTTTTGGTATCCGTTCGTTTATAGCATCTATTTCGGGCTTCAATACTCGCATTTTTGCCGTCGATTGATACGATTTGAATGTTAGTGGAAATAAAACTAGTTTGATGATAATTGTTAGTAAAAATATAATCAAACCATAACTTACAAAGTGATTTCCTAGAAAGTTGAAAACAGGGATTACAGCCCAGCGATTTACCCAGCCAAAAATTCCCCAGCCTAGCGGAATCATTTTGTCTAAGTTTAAGTCTTCATCATCATTCGGCAAATGAATGTTTGTCAGTATTTTATGTTGATTAGGACCAAAATAGAATGTGAATGGAATACTTTCGCTTTCTAAGCCTTGAAAGACAAGTGTTATTTCTGATTTGGCACTTTTTGTGTATTTTTCAGATCCCTCTAGTTTTGTATAACTTACTTTTGCATTATTCATGAAAGTGTTGGCAATCAATACACTAGAAAAAAATTGTTGTTTGTACGAAATCCATTTTACACGTGTACTGAGAGTTTCTTCTTCTTCATCAGACATTTCTGTCAAATAATCGGTTGCGTCTTGAAAATATTTATAATAAATCGTCGTGTTGTCATTTTCCCATTTGATGCCTTTTTCTAGGCTTACCATCAGTTGATTCCACTCTAAATTGATAAAATTGGACGTTCGGGAAATTATTTTGTCCATATTTATCATATTTATATGATAATTTATCAAATAACTATTTGGGTCTAAGCTATATACATATTCGATATAACTATCTGCTCCAGCATGGAGACGAAGTTTTACAGATTTTTTTTCACCATCAACAATATAGTTTATTTCACTACTTACTGGTTCAAAGTACAAATTATTAGTAGAAACATTTCGACTATTAGCATGAAAATTCAGTCCAAATGAATTCTCGTTACCATCGAATAGGATTAAAGGAAGAGAGTCATGAGTTTTGTAGTTTTTTAGCTCTACAGAATATGGGCGACCACCTAACGTACTTATTTTAAACTTTAAGAATTGATTTTCGAGAGTAATAAATTTTTGTTCGCCTATGGTTGCTTCTGCAAATTTTCCATACGATTTTTCTCGTTCGGCAATACTTGCAGAATCTGTCAAACTTGTATCTATTGCTGGCTGCTGAATTGGATTTTCTTGCTCTATTTCTTGCAAATTTGCGAGATGTTCCATTTCTTGTTCTACAAGTGCCACGGAGTCTCTTTTGTGTTTTGTTGCTTCTATTTCTTCGGGTGTGGGTTGCATCCAAATCGTGTAAACTAACAAAATAGCACCAATAAGGAGTAGTCCGGTAATCTGATTTTTATCCATTATTTTTTATTTACTGTTTTATTTTAATCTAAAATATTGATTTAAAATGTTACTTATTTTTATGTTTTTTTGCCGCTTTTGTGAATGCACTAAAGATTGGGTGAGGATTAACAACCGTACTTTTATATTCGGGATGAAATTGAACGCCCATAAACCAAGGATGATCTTTTAATTCTATTATTTCAACTAAATTTGTTGCTGGATTTATTCCTGTGGCAACCATTCCATTCTTTTGATAAAGATCAAGATAGGCATTATTGAACTCGTAACGATGACGATGACGCTCATTTATTGATTTTTTCTCATAAGCAGCTAATGCATGCGAGTTTTCTTGTAGTTCGCATGGGTATGAACCCAAACGCATGGTACCACCCAAATCGGTAATGCTTTTTTGTTCTTCCATCAAATCGATAACAGGAAATGGCGTGGAACGATGCATTTCCGTAGAGTTTGCATCATTTAGATTGAGCATATTCCTACCAAATTCGATAACTGCACATTGCATGCCTAAACAAATACCTAAAAATGGAATTTTATTTTCACGAGCAAATTGTACCGCCTTGATTTTTCCTTCGATCCCACGGTGTCCAAAACCAGGCGCAACAATGATTCCATGAAAATTTTCTAGTTTGTCTTTGGTGTTATTGCTCATTTTTTCGGCATCAATCATTTCCAGTTTTATCACCACTTCGTTGTATGCGCCTGCATGTACAAATGACTCAATGATAGACTTATACGCATCAGGAAGTTCAATGTATTTTCCTACCAAGCCAATTTTAATTTCTTCATGGCTTTTTTTGCGTTTTTCCAAAAATATTTTCCATTGAACCAATTTGGGTTCTTGCTTCAAATCTAAATCAAGTTTATCTAAAACCCTGATGTCCAATTTTTCTTTTTGCATTAAAATTGGAACTTCATAAATCGTTGATGCGTCAATTGATTCTATAACCGAATTTATGTTTACATTACAAAAACGAGCAACTTTACTCCGAATTTCTGTTGATAATGTTTTTTCGGTACGCAACACTAAAATGTCGGGTTGTACACCGTTTTCTAGTAATAATTTGACAGAATGTTGCGTTGGTTTTGTCTTTAATTCTTTTGATGCAGATAAATAAGGTACTAAAGTAAGATGAATGACAATGCTATTTTTATTGCCAAGTTCCCATTTTAATTGACGAACAGCTTCAATGTAAGGTAATGATTCAATATCGCCAACTGTACCACCAATTTCTGTTATTACTACATCATATTTGTATTTAGATCCTAAGGATTTGATTCTGTATTTTATTTCATCCGTAATGTGTGGGATGATTTGTACCGTTTTTCCAAGATAATCTCCTTTGCGCTCTTTATTAATGACCGATTGGTAGATTTTTCCTGTCGTAACATTATTGGCTTGTGAAGTAGGCACGTTCAAAAAACGTTCATAGTGTCCCAAATCCAAATCCGTTTCTGCGCCATCTTCCGTAACATAGCATTCGCCATGTTCATAAGGATTTAGCGTACCAGGATCGATATTGATGTAAGGGTCTAGTTTTTGGATTGTTACCGAATAGCCTCTTGCTTGTAGTAGTTTTGCCAAAGATGACGAAATAATACCTTTTCCAAGCGAAGATGTTACTCCACCTGTAACAAAAATATATTTTGTGACTGACACGTTTCTTGTTTTTTTGATTGATAAATAAAATTAAGATCGAATGAATGGTGAAAAATTAGCGAAGGTCTGTGCCTTCGCCTTTTTTTTTATATTTCATCAATCATTCTGATTTGTTTTTTTATGTTTTGAGCATTTTTTTTAGCATTTTCTATTTTCTTCTCAAAGTCTTTAATCATTGTTTCTGCATTTTTTGATTTTGAGAAAAAGCCAATATTGTTGTCCCAAAGCGTAATATCCGAATTTAGTTTATCTAAACGGGTTTTTAATTTTTCACGTTCATTTCGCAGACGAGAGTCTGAACGATCAGACGATAAATTCTCTAGTTTGTTTTTGAAACGAAATTCTTCCTTTTTTGCTTCGTCCAGTTGGAGTTTGTTAAATTGATCATTTATTGCCGAACGATATTCTTTAATTAGTTTATCTTTGTCTTTTATGGGTACATGACCGATATTAGTCCATTCTTTCTGTAAACGTTTCAATTCGTTTAAGTTTTCTGTTTGGTCTTCTGTGGGTGTATACGCATTTATTTGTTCTATTAATGCCTGCTTTTTTGCTAAATTTTCATCATATTCTTGACCAATATTTGCAAAATGATTTTTTTTCTGATCAAAAAATAAATTACAAGATTTGCGAAAACGTTGCCAAACAATTTCTGATTCTCTACGTGAAACAGGACCTATTGTTTTCCATTTTTTCTGTAGATTTATTAAAAGATCAGTTGTTTTTTTCCAATCAGTACTGTTCTGTAAGCCTTCGGCCTGTAAGCACAATTCGGTTTTTAGCTGTAAATTATTGTCTTGTTCCTCTTTATTTTTAGCATAAAATTCTCTTTTTTGCTCAAAAAATAAATCGCAAGCATTACGAAAACGTGCATAAATTTTGTTATTATCTTTTTTGGGAGCAAAACCGATTAGTCGCCAGATTTTTTGCAATTCAATCAATTCTTTCGATGCTTCGTCCCATTTCTTGTGCGAATCGTACGTTATTTCGGCTATTTCTTCCGCTTTTTGCGAGAGCAATTGTTTGGCTTTCAGATTATTCTCTTGTTCTGTTTTCAGATTTTGAAAATACTCCTGATGCTTTTTGTTAATTTTTGAAGTCGTTTCTTTGAATCGTTGCCAAATATCTTCCTTATTATCGTGTGGTACTGGTCCTACTTCTCGCCATTGATCGTGTAACTTTTGTAACGATTTGAAAGCTTTAGTAATCATTGGTTCTAACAATAATTCTTCGGCTTTCTCACAAAGATTTATTTTAGCCTCCATGTTCTTTTTCAAATCCAAATCACGAAGCTCTTTGTTTATTTTTACATAATTATAAAAACTTTCGACTTGATAATGGTAACTTTCCCAAAGCTTTTTTATTTCATTTTGTGGTATTTGACCTATTTCGTGCCATTCTTTTTGTAGTTCTTTGAAGTCTTGAAACGTTTTATTGATCGATTCTTGACTATTAATCAGCCCTTTTATTTTATCGATTACAGTAAGTTTTTTCTTCAGATTTGTTAGCTTTTCTGCTTCTAGTTGCTCTAAATATTGATTTTTCTTATCTCGATAGTTTTGTTGAAATGCTTTAAACGCTTCGAGAGCAGGGGTTTCTGCTGCTTGATATTTTTCTTCTACGCCGCCATTGTCCATAAATGCTTGTTTGTGGGCTTGTGCGTCGTTATTTATTTTTTTATAAAAATTGACTTTTAAATTGTCTGTTATTTCTTTTAATTCTACGATAGAATTATTTTCTAGTGCATTTTTATATTCTGCCAGAATTTCATCAATAGAAAGTTGAGAATAATTAGTTTTTTTATTCTCATTATTTTCCTCTTTCTCTTTCTTTTTTTCTACAACTTCTTCAACTTGGTCGTTAGGACTATTTTGCTTCTCGATTTGGCTTTCAATCTCTTTCGCTACGAGGTTGTCTGTTTTTTGAAGTTGTTTTTTCTCGGCAATTTTCCTTAGAATAATGTCTGCTGCATTTTCTTTTTTTACCTCCTCTTGCACATGGTCGCTTACTTCATCTTTAGGGGCTTGGTTTTGAGCATTCGTATTCTCTAAATTGCTGTCCAATTCATGAGTTGAGTCTTGTAAATCTTTCGTATCCATTCTGTGAAATTTTATAAATTACTGTTTATTTAAGTTTTTATTCTCAAAGAATTTTGTTTATTTTCAAAAAGCGAAAGTATACATTAAACTGTTAAAACTCAAAAAATCATTGTAATTTATTTTCACTGAAAATTCAGATACGCTCACAACGCCCTTTGTAAGCCGTAATTGCTGTTTTGCACCTACTCTAAATTTTATGAAAAATAATTTAGTGCAGATGCTTGGTAAATTAATTTATAAATCTTCTTTTATTTTAATCCTTGTTGAAAATCAATACATTAACTGAATGACAAAACTTTCATATCTCAAAAAGTGCGAAGACTTTTAAAAATTAAGATTAATTCCCATAATAGGCAATGCATGATTAAATAAAGGTATTTTTCCGCTATTAAAATAAGAAAGAACCGTGCCTAATGTAAAACTCAGATTTTTCTTTCGATACAAAAAGCTTAGTTTAAAACTATTATCAGCAAAAATATCTCCAGTATTAGAAATTAAATACCCAAAGCTTAATCCAAGTGAAGTTTCTTGATTATCAATTAAATAACTATTTCGGTAACTAAAATCAACAAAAGTACTTGCCTTACTGTTGAATGGATTTTCTGGATCAGGCGAAAAATAATGTGCTGTATTTATTCCAAAAATATTTCGATAATAGGTTTTGGATGCTAAGGATATTTCTAAGTGAAAATTGATACGTGGATATAAATTATTATTTATTAAAGAAGTACTTATTGTTGGATAAAACATAATCATGTCGTGAGAAACAGTCGATACCTTTACGATTGAATTTGAAATATTCAACTTATTGTTAAAACTCTCATAAATAGCTAAATAAGGCTGCGATTTTTTTATTTTTGATCGGGTTTGTAAATCTTTTTGTGCTGTTTTCACCAAACTATCTAACTCTAAATTACTTATTTTATCTAAATCTGCCATGGAATGAAGATACAATTTCGCTTCCCATTTTGTTTTTTTTATAAGTATAATGCAGATTTCATAATTGTTTATTTCTTGCATATTTTTCCCTTGCAGATAAAATTCCTGCGTATGGTTTGATTCTTTTCGTATTTTTATCGAATTATTGGTCTGATAAGAATATTCATATTCCATGACTAAATTAGTACTGTCCTGTATTTGTTCCTTTATTTTTGAAAAATCACGAATAAAATGCTGATACATAGAGTCTAAACCGCCTATTTTGTCGTTTTTGAATATATTGGTGGCTTTTATTTGTAGATCACCATAATTATTTAATTTTATGTGCAGAGTGTCTTGTGCTGCTGCCGAAAAAGAAAAAAATAATAGAATAATAATGCTGTAAATTTTCATTTGTTTAACGTTTTTAAATTGTTAAAATTTAATCATTCCTTATTATGTGGAGTGATTTGTTATTTTTCATAAATCTCTTCAAAAGCCTTATTGCGGGCTACTTTTCAAGTTAAATTGTATTTTCATTGGGCTATTCTTATTCTTTTTGTAGAAATTGGAATTATTCTTTTGTCTAAAGTGGAAAAATCGAAAAACAAAGCGTTTTGTTTTTGCATCAATTTTGTTAGTTGAGCCTGTCTGTTCGATGTTAAATATCTGATTTTCAGGCATATTTAGCTGCGATTGTACAATTGTTTTATTTTCGACATACTGCACATTGTTGTCCTTATTAATAAAGACTGTGTCGTGCTGGCTAATGTAAACGGTGTTCACTACTTTACTTTCGATCGTAATGAACTCTTTCTGAACAATATAAAGCGTATCCGTTGTGTTTTTCCACATAAAATGTTGATTTTGTGTGTTTCGACTCAATTCAAGTCCAAATATTTGCTTTTCGCTTGCTTGTTGTAGTAAATAAATATTAGACATCAATAAAAGAAAAATAGTAATACTTGCCGCATAAGCCAAATAATTGCGTTTTGTTGCTTCAGGAGTTTCTATACTATTCCAAACTTTATTTTTGTCCCAGTTTATTTGCTCGAAGAAAGAATCTTCGTTTTTGTGAAGCTCTCCGTTATAAAATTTATCTAATTCATTGTCTAGCATAGCGAATATTTGATTAAATGTTGTTGTAAAAACTTGCGTGCTTTATTCAATTGAGATTTAGAAGTATTTCTGCTTATTTGTAACTTTTCGGCAATCTCATGATGCGAATAGCCTTCGATAACAAATAAATTGAATACCGTGCGATAACCAGTAGGCATTTTGTCTATCACTTTGTAAATATCTTCATGAAAGAAATTTTCTTCTGCAAGATTCAGCTCCTCCGTTTGTAATTTCATTTCTGAAACTAAAATTTCTTTCTTTTTGCGCAAAAACATCAAACTTTCATTGATTACAATTGTTTTCATCCATTTGAGCAAACTTCCATCACCTCGATATTCAAAAGTTGAAATTTGACTAAAAATCTTGTTAAAACTCTCAATCAGAACATCTTCCGAATCTTCCACTTGCTGCAAATAACGATAAGCGGAGCGAAACAATTGCTCACTATATTGCTGATAAACATGTTGTTGTGCAAGCTTGTTGTTTTTCTTTAATTGTTTTATTTGTGTTTTTTCGTTCACGCTTTTTATTTCGATTTAGGAGAAGACCTTACTTCTTGGGCTTTGTTATTAATAATGCAAAAAAACAGCTTGAGGTTGCCTCAATTCTTAAAAAAAA
>JAOZTL010000075.1 GCA_029942205.1 Bacteroidales bacterium
TTCAAACCTGTAAGAATTGAGCGAAAATATGTAGAACAAACCTCACTCTTGCTTGATGAATTTGAAGCTTTCCGGTTAGCAGATTATTTGGGCATGTCTCATTCATTGGCTGCCAATCAAATGCAAATTTCTCGTTCTACATTCACTCGGTTAATAAATCAATCACGTAAAAAAATTGCAGAATTAATCATTCATGGTAAAATGCTCGTTATAGAAGGAGGCAATATCCACTTTAAATATAACATTATTCGCTGTTACGACTGTGGCAATTCATTCCAATTAGAAATAAATAATTTATACTCAAAATGCCCTAATTGTCAATCAACAAATTTACTCAATTTAGCAAGAAGCTTTGGACATGGTGAATGCTGCAAGAATCACTCTAATTAAACAATTAAAATAATTAAAAAATGGAATTTATTTTACCTATTTTAAGTAAAAGTATTCTAATTACAGGATTTGTTTTTGTAATAATGCTCGTTATAGAATACGTCAATGTACAAACACGTGGAATGTGGCAGCATACTTTTCTTCGTAATAAATGGAAACAATACCTCTTTGCAGCACTACTTGGAGCAATTCCTGGATGTTTAGGATCATTTACTGCTGTTGCTTTATTTTCACATCGTCTAATGTCTTTTGGAGCATTAGTAACCACTATGATTGCAACTAGTGGCGACGAAGCATTTATTATGCTAGCCATGATGCCAAAGCAAGCTATACTACTAACAATAATTATTGTAGTAATAGGGATTATTGCTGGTTTTTTAACAGATAAATATTATAAACCAACAAAAATACTAAAAGAATTGGCGCATCAAAAACTGACTCTTCATGAACAAGAAACTTGCAAATGTTTTCAGAAAGAAACATTTTTACAAGCCCTACGAAAACCAAGCAGGATACGCATCATACTAGTAAGTAGTATTTTTATTATTCTTGTTCTTGTAATCTCTGGAATATTAGCGCATCATGCAAAAATATGGGTTCAAACAATGTTAATAATCTCTGTATCTGCAGCATTATTTATAGTAATAACAGTTCCCGAACACTTTCTAAAAGAGCACTTATGGAATCACATTGTTAAGGTTCACCTCCCAAAAATATTTTTATGGACTTTGGGAGCACTTATCGTTTTAAGCACATTAATGAATTTTTGGGATATAAAATCCTTAGTTTCAGAAAATATGCTTATTGTTTTGTTGGTAGCAGTTTTAATAGGAATTATCCCCGAGTCAGGACCACACTTGCTTTTTGTTACACTTTTTGCAGAAGGTATTTTGCCATTTAGCGTACTGATAGCTAGTTCAATCGTTCAGGATGGTCACGGAATGTTACCACTTTTGGCAGAATCTAAACGAGGGTTTATAACCGTAAAAGCAATAAATATTTTATTTGCACTCGCTGTTGGTGCTTTGGGGTATTTTGCTGAATTTTAAAGTACTTCGTACTATTTAATGTTGCTTATGCAAAACTGTTACAATCAATAATTTATCGTAAAGAAAATATACAATTGATTTTCACAAGTAAACCGCTATCAAAACAATTCATTTTCTAATTATTTTGATAGCAGTTTAGCATAATTCTTACAAATAGCTTGACAAATTAAAACTCCATAAAAAAGCATAGTGCTTATTTTCTACGTCGCATGCGAAGCTCTTCGACCAAAATAGCTTCTTTATTATTTTCTCCTTGTTCTAGACTTCTTGCTATTGCATCATAAAACCATAATTTTCTTATCACAAATTTTTGCTTATAAACCGCTCCCAAAATATTTGTTTTATTAAGCAATAAAGTCAAAAACTCAGTATCAGATAATTCTATTTTTTCAGATGGAATCATAACAGACTCCTTCATTTTAACTAAAATTTTCTTTTCTATTTTCTCAAAAAAATTCTTTAGATCACGGGAAGCTCCTAGCATTGCAAATTTATACGGACTCAGCCCCATTTCATTTTCAGAAAACAGATCCATACCTTTCGATACAAAAAATTGAACCAGCTCGTAATCAGAACACTCGATAGCATTATAAATAAAAGCTAATTTTAAAGAATCTGTCAATTGGTGATAATTACGTTTAGCAAAGCTATTCGCTAAACTGCCAGAAGATTGATTAATTAACAATTCTGCAAATTCATTAAACTCCACATTTGAAGCCTCAAAATTATAATCAGAAAAACTAGCAAGTGCTGTTTTAAACATTCGGCTTTCTAGCTTCTTGTCAATATTATTTACATCAAACGAAACATTTTCAGCAAGCAAAAATAACAAAAAGTTAGTATTTTCTTTTTCTAAAATAGTCTTTAATGCCTGTTTTTCAAAATTGTCTTTTTTATAAAACATTTTAAAAACATCCAAATAATTTCGTCTTACCATTAAATCACTTAATGATCTTACTTCTAAAGAATCAGAATAAAGAGTCGGATAATTCAAAAATAAGCGCACCAAGGCAGTGTCATTATTCAATACTGACCAAGTAAGTAAGCTTCTGTTGCGAAGATCACGAAATTCGGGATCAGCACCATAATAAATACATGTTCGTACACTTTCATAGTCAGATAAACGCACCGAGTGATAAAGGACGGTATCTAAGCTTGATTGTGCTAACAAATAAACCTGTGTGATCAACATAAAGACCACAAAAAATAATCTACGTTTCATTTTATCAATTCTAAGTTCATAATATACTATGAAAATTGCTAAAATTTTTTCCACTTCAAATAATCTTTCAATAGTAATAGAAAAAAAAGATGAATATTTTACTCCTTTTCTAATAAAATCGTATCGACTTTTCGTTGTTTCTCTTTTTACAGCAATAATCGTAGCAAAAATTATCCAATCGACTAGTTCAAGGTCTATTTTCTAATTTTTTTTTATTAATTTTCGTTTCATTAAAGGCTATTAACCTTATTACAACATATTTACAATTTTTAATAATTATTTAATTTATTTTAATTTTTTTATTCACTTTATCTTTAATATAAAAAACCAAACAACCAAATAGGGATTCGATTTTCATAACCAATATTCATATTTTCGACAATAAATATTTTCTTTTTTTCATCCATATTATATTGAGCATCTTTCATTATTGAAAATAAATCTCGTTCATTTACCATAAAATCAGCTTCTCTAGCATAACTAAGAATTTCGCTTCCTGAAACTTGATTAAAGAAAAAAGTCTTAAATAATTCTAATTCATCGATACTTGGATTAAACGCCAATAATAAATTTGAATTATTAAAAAAGACCATTTCAGGCTTTGCTAAATAGCTTGAATTAGGCTCTACTTTCAATAAATTAAGTACTCTTGCTCGATTCAAATAGTCTAAATACTGAAGTATTGTTCCTCTTGTTGCCGAAATATTCTCACTTAATTTTGAGATATTCGGTTTATAAGACGAATCAGTTGCCAATAAATAAACTAATTCTTTTATTTTCACAATATTCTTACTATCAATGTTTTGAGAAAATAATAATTCTTCTTCAATAACACTCGAAATTGTTTTCAATAATTTATATTCATACAATTTCTCTGCCTCTCCCCACGGATACACTCCATAAGTCAAATAATTAGTAAATAATGAAGACGGTAAAACCACATTCACAATCTCTTTTGCTATGCGCAAATGTTCATTTATAATATCCTCATAACTAATAGCTTCAAAATTCGTGCCTTTTTCTAAATTAATGTATTCTCTAAAAGACATTTTTTTTAATTCGTATTTTTCTTTTATTACTAATGCATTTATCAAATCATCATATTCTTTGACAGAAGGCCCTATAAGTATCATTTTTAAATTTGTATACTTTTTAGAAATCTCTATCAATTCTTTATCAAAATCTGCGTATTTATGGATATTATCCAAGATCAATAACTTACCATTATTTGTAACAAAGCTCTCTGTTAGAGCAGCTAACGAATTATTTACAAAGTAGAAATTATCTAATTCGATATACAAAATAGATTCATCTAAGTATAAATTTTCGTCAACATATTGCAAAACCATCGTCGTTTTTCCTACCGATTTGGCTCCAGTAATCAATAAATATTGAGCTGACCAGTCTATCTTTTTATAAAGATACCTTTTAAATTCAGGCTTCACGTCTGACAGCAATTTCACAAATAAATCAAATAGTTTTCTCATAATAAAATTATAATTATTTCATTTTCAATGCAAATATACAAAAAATAAATGACATTTCCAAATATTTTTTCATTTTGTTTTATAAAAAAAACAATTTAATTATTAAATACCACTAAATTTTATCTTTTTTTCTTTGCATTTTTTAGCAAAAAACACTAAATTGCATCATATTTTTACTTTCTTAAATGCAGAACTGTAAACAAGTAATTAAAGCATAATTAGTGTAAATAAGCAATAAATAGAAGCTTTATTTAAAAAACAGGCGACAGAAATTCTTTATTATCTACTATGACTAAACAAAATTTGATATGCCCATACGTTGGATTAAAAACCTTTGAAGAGAAGGAAGCTCCTATTTTTTTCGGACGTAATAATTATTTACCCGAATTACTAAAAAAAATCCAAAAAACACGTTTTTTATCTATAATTGGGACTACAGGAAGCGGGAAAAGCTCTTTAATTCATGCTGGAATCATCCCGAAACTGAAAAAAACAGACGAAAACTTGCATGTTTTACGCATAGATTCTTCCACAGATCCAATCAATTCACTCGTTAAGGAATTAAACAAACTTCTTTCGCAAACAAAAGATTCAGAAATAAAATCAATTTCAGAACAAATCATCCAACTGTATTTAGTAAAAAACACACAAGGGATTTCAGAAGCATTGCAAGAATTGGAATTACGATCAGAAATAAAAATACTCTTCGTGCTCGATCAATTTGAAAATCTAATTGAATATGCCAACTTATCGGATAAACACCGTGAGCAAATAGAACATTTTATTAATCTAATGCTCCATGCAAGTAAGCAAGCACAATATTCAATTTCAGTAGTATTAGGAATAAGATCAGACGTACTGAGTTCGTGTTCTCGCTTTCAGAATCTACCAGAAGCAATCAACAAAGGACAATTCTTAATGCCTCCATTAACAATAGACGAAGCTAAAGAAGCAATTTTACAACCAGCTAGCGTTTATTCGCAAGAAATAGCCTATTCGCTTGTAGAAAAAATATTGGCTGATTTCAAACAATCAGGGAATCATTTAGCTAAACTACAATACTCACTAAAAACGATATGGACAAACGCTCAAAAAAATAATGCAAAAATAATTGATGAAACGCATTATCTTACACCAGTGCAATCCACGATTAATGAAACTGCAGAACAACTGTATTTAGCAAAGAACAATAATGAGCGAGAAAAAATAAAGCAAATATTCCAATCGCTCATCAAGTTTATGGTCAATGGTATGCTAAGTACCAAAGTGGTTCGTCTCGATGAATTAAGCCAAATAACAAAACTCGATCCATCGGAAATAGCTAAACTTCTAACTCCTTTTCGAGCAACAGGTATCCACTTAATAGAATCAACAGAAGAAATAAGCCTACAAACGAATAGTAATATTCAATTAACGCATGCGTCTCTCATAAAATCATGGTACAGACTGAAAGAATGGGCGCAGGAGGAACAAGAATATGTAAAAACCTATCTTTCGGTATCGGCGCAAGCGGAAGCGTATCAGCACGGAAAAATGGATTTATTAACTGGGTATGAACTAGACACAGTAATTACTTGGAAAGAAAAAGCAACACACTCAGCAGCGTGGGCAGCACAATACAACAATAAGTATAAATCGGTAATTACGTTTATTCAGCGAAGTGAAGCACAACAACAAAGCACCTTACACCGAAATATTAAAGCTGGGAGCTTGCAACGTGTTCGTTTTTTTGCCATCAGTCTTGCAGTGATTGCTACAATAGCTATTGTTACAACTTTCTATGCTTTTCATCAACAAAAAAAAGCCAAAACACAAGAAAAAATAGCTACTGAAGAGTCAATTTTGGCAAAAAACAATCTAATTATTGCTGAGAAAAATAAAATTATCGCTACACAACTGCTATATAAATTTGGAAATTTGCAAGAGGAAAACTTTGCGCTACTCGAAAAGCTATACAGCTACGCCAAAAATGAAGATGGTGTAACGAGCGAAGTCATTGATATTTACGATAAATTTGCTTGGTTCTGGATATTAAACAAGCAGTATGATAGGGCTATTGCTATCTCGAAACGGGGTATAGAGCTGGATAGTAGCAAGGAATGGATGAAAGTAAACTTGGCTATTGCTTATTTATACAATGGCAATACGAAACAAGCGCAGACTATTTATACCGACCTGAAAGACAAAACACATCCGCAGCTTGGATACCCGTACATAAATGTTTTTGATGGTAATTTGAGGGGCTTAGCCGAAGAGGGTTTCGAAAGTATGAGCTTTTAGGTCTTCAACCTTTTTGATGTTACTCACGCTAGCTCTTCGACCTATTTTGATGTTGCTTACGCAATTATGTAAATTCTGAAGATTCAGCAAAATATAGAATTGTATATTTTTTCTTCAATAAATTATTATAGCAAGACTTTTAAACAACTGCGTAAGCCACATCAAATAGCACGAAATTCTTATTCGTAAATGAAGTATTCTTTTCGTTGATACACAAAGCGTACATTGCGTCCTAAGTATAAGAACTCTGAAACGCTAGGCTCTTTCTTTAATAGATCAAAATATGCTTTACTAGCAAACTGAATACGAACTGTTTTCGTTGTATTGTTTTTCTGAATATACAAATCCGTCCATTGCTCGCCTGTTTGATAGAAAGCACGCCCTTGAATATTGACCGACTGCTCGGCAAGGTTCTGCTGCCTCCCATTTTGATCGACATAAACCATCCGCTTAGCACCTTGTCGGCTATCGTTTATCTTTTCGGCTTTGCTCAAATTCTGAAACTCGGCACTCGATTGCACACCATTACGTCCCGATTTATCTACCATTCGTTTGTATTCGGTAGCTTGTTCTTCTACCTCATCGGCTACTACACGCGAATTAAACAAAATATCATCACTCTCCATCCGATTGTTTGTGATATTAATTTTCTCATCTTCCAAAATCAAATAACTGGTGTAAGGCGTGATGATTCCGTACTGCTTTGCGAGCCGCACGACCTCATCCACCAATTCTTTGTTTTCACCATTAAGCCTGATTTGATCCAGCAGAAACCCGATTTTGCGGGTTGCCCAAATGGCTGCAATAAAGTCATTTTTGTCTTGATCCTGAAAATTTACCGAATAGCTAAACGATTCTGTTTTCCCGTTTACTTTACCAGTAAGCTTGACGGTAGACTTGCCTGCCTTGCCATAACGCCCCATGACGGTAATGGATGAACCTCGAAACAAATCGGGCAATTGCTTGGGATATAAGTCGGTAATCGATGTGCCTACTGGAAATTCCAATTTTACATCGGTGAGAATTGGAGAACTGATTTTTTGATAAAAGTTAGAAATTTTAATCTCGATGTCTTCGGTAGGCGAAATGTACGAACGATACGCTTTGGTTTGTAGCGTCAGTTTATCGAGCAAATGCGTATTGATTTCGTCTCCGATTCCGAAAGTAAAAATACGTGTGTTCTGATTATTGCCTTGAATAATTTGCTTGAGCAATGCCTCTTGCTGCGTTTCGCCAATGGTGGGCTTGCCATCGGTAATAAAAATAATCATGTGGGGGCGTTCTGCATTGCCTGACTCCTGCCCTACTAGCTCAAAAGCATGCTGCATATTCGTGCCACCGATGGCTTTGATTTTTTGAATAAAATCGCGTGCCATTTGTTTATTTTTGGAGTTGGCATCCACCCGCTTCTGGAATAATGCTTGCGCCTCGGTCGAGAATTTGATAATTTCAAACCGATCGCCTTGGTTCAAATTATTAACACAAAACAATAAGGCCCGTTTGGCTTGTTCTATTTTTTCGCCCGACATGCTTCCCGACACGTCCAACACAAAGCTGATGTCTTTTTGCACAATGTCGTTTTCGGTAATAAAACCTGGTGCAATATTGAGTAAAAAATAGCCCTCGTTCTGCGCTTTGTGCGTCAATAAAGATACACCAATGCGAGACTCTTGCCGCCCGATGAACAATTTAAAATCGGTGGTGGGCTTAATCGTTTTTGCCTCGAAGCCAACGGTTGCGTTTTTGTCGCCTTTGCGAATTACCTCTACCTCGTGTGATGGCGAATAAAGCGTTTTGATGGAAATATCCGAATCCAATTGTACCGACAATGCTAAATTCTTCAATGGCTTTGCCGAATATTTTTTGATATTCAACGGAAAAGCATACTCCATCGTTTGGTTATCGACCTCCAGCACTTGCGAATACGTTATTTTGATTCGCTTCTCTTTGTGTGCTTCAAGCGGAAAAATACGCACTTTGAACAAATCCTGCCCTGCATATTCGAGCAAAGCTGGATCGAGCATCTGGCGGACAATATTCTCATAAATCTGTCGGGCTTTAGTAGCATCCAGCAATTCGGCTGGCGTTAGTTTGCCATTAATATCCATCATAAAATTAGTAAGAACCGTACCTTTGGGTACAGGAAACATAAAATAGCCTTGTAGGTTCTGCCCCGTGGGGTTATAAAATACTTGCTCGATGGTAGTGGTAGCCACTTGGTTGTGAATAACCACGCTTATTTTCAGCGATCGGTTTTCTAGCACAAAGGGATTTACCCGCCGCCTGTCTACCATGCCATTGTGCCCCGCTGGCGACACAATAATAAAGCCTCCTGCCATACTTTGTGCCATCATTAGCCATATTAGGCTTATACTTATAAATAGTTTTGTTTTCATTTTTATGTCTTAAAATTAGAGTAGAAAGATTAGAGTAAAAAGACTAGAATAAAAAAGCGTTTCTACTTTCTACTTTTCACTTTCTACTTTCTACTTTCTACTTAAACTTATAATTCTTAGCAGTAGCGACTTCCCGTATGGCTTTTATCATAACAGCATCCAGCGTACCTATTTGTGCATTTTTTGCCTGTTCGGCAGCAATGTACTTTCTACGCTTTTCGTTTATTTCATTGATTTTTTTCTGAATCTTCTCTCGCTCTTTGCGTTTTTTGTCTACAAATACTTTTCTCTCTTTGGTAGTCATTCCTTGCATTTCGGTAGGAAGTTGTTCCTCTTTCAGTTTTTCGATCACCTCATCATCGGCATCTTCGGCATCCACCAAATCCCAATGCGTGTTTTTATAATTTTTCGAGCTTTTAGATACGGCACGATTCACCGAGTTGCCTTTGCTGTATACCGCCGCATTATTATCCTGCGTCATTTGGCGTTGTTGCATTATGCTTCCTGTGTTTCCATAAACAACGTAAGTACTGTTCAGTTCGGCATTTAATCGCACGATGTCGTCATCGTAAGGTGTTTCGATGTATACGGTCTTTATGTTTTGGTCGATATTCAAATATTTACCGTCTGCCAAGTCGGCACCGTCTTTCCAATAAGACGAAATCCCTTGTTGATACGCTCCGCAAAAAATAGTATTCACTACCACGCCCTTAGTGATGGCTGTTTTGCATGCTTTTTTATAATCCACCGATCCCTGATCGAAAGGCTCATTGCCTGCAATAAAGATCAATTTCAAATCCTCGTTGGAAGCCGACCATTGCAATTGGCGCATAGCTACGTCGATCACCTGCCCACAATACTCCTCGCCACCGTAGGTTTTGAGAGCAAACAAATCTTCCGATATTTTGTCCAAGTCCTGTGTCAGTGGCGATACCATGCGGATGTAACCCTCGGCAGCTGCCAAATTATCGTTTCCGTACTCATACAAAGCAATGTACAAATCTGGCTGCTCGCCATCGTAGGTAGCCAAAGCCATTTCGTTCACTATTTTCCAAAGTTGTGCTTTTGCCTGATCGATC
>JAOZTL010000076.1 GCA_029942205.1 Bacteroidales bacterium
TCTGTTTTAGGACTTTCTGTCTCAAAGTTTTTGAGTCTTTTGTTATGAGTTTGTTTGCGCATAGCATATTTTCTGATTTCACCTACCGCTTTTACTATCGAGATGAGAGACACTAATATTAAAAATAAAAAAATTAATTCGAGCATAGTTTTTTCTAAATTCAGACTTCGTCTGTTTTGATATTTATTTTTTTGAGACTTATTAAACAAAAGATTTTAGTAGAAAGTAGAAAGAAAATCTGCATATTTCAGGCAGAAAAGCATTATTATTAACAAAAAACTCTTTCTACTTAGGAACATAAATTAAATAACAAACAGTTACAGCTTATTTAATTTATGTTCCTTAATTGTTATTTATTTAGTTTCGATCGAGAGCATTCAAATCATCAAAAGCCTGCTTTAAGCGTGTAATCATTGATTTTTCACCTTCACGTAACCATACTCTTGGATCGTATTTTTTCTTATTTGGTTTGTCTTCTCCTTTAGGGTTACCAATCTGAGCTTGCAAATAGCCTTCGTTATTGATGTAATAGCGACGTACACCATCCCAAAAAGCCCATTGTGTATCGGTATCGATATTCATTTTGATAACACCATACGAAATGGCTTCACGAATATCTTCTTGGCTAGAGCCTGATCCGCCATGAAATACAAAATTGACAGGATTATTGGTTGTGCCATATTTTTCTTGGATAAATGCTTGCGAATTTTTCAATATCTTAGGTGATAATTGCACATTACCAGGCTTGTATACACCATGGACATTACCAAAAGATGCTGCGATAGTAAATTTATCACTTACTTTCATCAATTCTTCGTAAGCATAAGCAACTTCTTCGGGCTGAGTGTATAGCAACGAGTTGTCGATATTTGAATTGTCTACGCCGTCTTCTTCGCCACCTGTTACACCTAATTCGATTTCAAGTGTCATATCGATTTTACTCATACGCTCCAAAAATTGTTTGCTGATAGCAATATTTTCTTCAATAGGCTCTTCGGATAAATCGAGCATGTGAGAGCTAAACAGTGGTTTGCCGTATTGCTCATAAAATGCTTCACCCTCTTCGAGTAATCCATCTATCCATGGTAATAATTTTTTTGCAGCATGATCGGTATGTAATATCACTGGCACGCCATACGCTTCAGCCAATTGATGTACATGCATTGCTCCAGCTACTGCGCCTGCGATGGCTGCTTGTTGATTATCGTTAGATAATGCTTTGCCTGCATAAAAATGTGCCCCACCATTGGAGAATTGAATAATAATAGCCGAATTAGCTTCTCGAGCAGATTCCATTGCTGCATTAATAGAATCGCTACCAATAACATTTACGGCAGGAATAGCAAAATGGTTTTCTTTAGCTATGTCCAATACGATTTGCAGATCGTTTCCTGTGATTACTCCTGGATTTACTTCTTCTAAAATTTTTCTCATTTTTTTATTTTTTTTAAAAGCGTTATGACAAAATAAATTGTATTATTAGCACTTCATCAATGTTTATATTTATAGGCACTATTGAATTTTGCGAACAATTGTAAGCAAATCGAATACCTTATCTTTTGATTACAAATTTACTGAAAATTATTGAGAAAATAATGCTTAAGCTTTTTTCACCTATTTAATTCTACTGGTTTGTCTGCATAATGTTTTTATAATTAATCAATTAAGAAGATAACTAAATTAATATCACATTAATAATTCTGTATTTTGCTGAAAAACATTGCTTTTAACAAAAATGCTTAATGTTTTCTACTCTTGACTTCATCGTTTCATAAAATAGAAATAAGCAACATCAAAAAAGGCAGAAGACCTTATATACAGCGTTCTATGCTGTCCCAAAGCATGACTGAAGTTCGTGTCCATGTAAATGCAATACGTTGCTTGCGAGCCTCTTCGATTAATTGCCTGCGAATGTGCTTGTTGCCAGCTATCTGGAGAATGCCATTTACTATCGAGTTTACCGATGATGCATCGACAAGTACCGCCGCTGATCCTGCTATTTCAGGCAATGCTGTTTGGTTTGAACATACGATGGGCACTTCACAATGCATGGCTTCCAGCAAAGGAACGCCAAAACCTTCAAAATGAGAAACCAGCAAAAGAGCCTCGGAGGAAGCAATCAGTAAGCGCATTGTTTTACTACTTACTCGCCCTGTGAATACGACATCCGAATGGTGTGCCATGTTTCGATATGTTTGCTCTATTTGACTAGTTCCAAACATTTTTTCGCCTACGATCACGAGTTTGTAAGCTTTGGGGCTCGATTGTCGAAAACGATCGAATGCTTGCAGTAATCCATCAATATTTTTGCGGGGATGCAAACTGCCTACATACACAAAATAATCTACTCCGTGTGTGTATTGCTGCTTTGTGCTTTGCCTTAGAGCCATGCTGGCTGGCTTAAATACGGGATCTACTCCATTGTACACCACATCGATTTGTTCGCTAGGCAAGCCGTAACGATTCATGATGTCTTGTTTGGAATAATCCGAAACGGTGACTATTCGTGTGGCTTTATGGGCATATTTCGGGAAAAAGTGTCGATAATAGTGCCGTGATGAAAAAGGCAAATCGTACGGGCGGTATTCAAAATTCAAATCGTGAATGACAGCTAATTGCTTGACAGAACTGCGAAGCGATAAAAAGCCATCAGGAGAAAGAAAAAAATCAGCATTCATTTTTTTTAAGATGCTCGGTACGGTTTGTTCAAACCATAAATACCATAAAATAGGGTGTCGAGTGGGGAGTCCTGCCACGATAGGCATCACATTGTTGGCAAACACAAACTGGCTGTCGTAGGGGCGATCAAACAAAAACAGAAATTCATGTTCGGGATGGCGCTCTACAATTTGTTTCAGCGTGTGATAGCTAAACCAACCTATGCCTTCAAGCTTATCCTTTTGTAATAATCGAGTATTGACTGCTATTCTCAACGATAGAAACTTTAGTGTGCATAGCACTTCGTACTATTTAATGTTGCTTACGCACTTGTGTAAAACTATTACAATCAACAATTTATCGAAAAGTAAATATACAATTAATTTTTCATAGGTGCTTAATTATAATTGATGAATATTTGTTTTTAATACCAATTATTAAACACTTCGTCCTATTTAATGTTGCTTACGCACTTATGTAAAGTTATTGCTATCAATAATTTACACGTGATTTAAAAATTTTAAAAGTGTCACTTAATTATATGTAGCTACTTACTTATGATTATAAAGAAAAAAAGCCTTACTATTTCTAGTAAGGCTTCGTTTGGCGGAGAAAGAGGGATTCGAACCCCCGGAAGTTTGACCTTCAACGGTTTTCAAGACCGCCGCATTCGACCACTCTGCCATTTCTCCGCTGCAAAAGTAGAATTAATTACCTAATCCAAAAACTATTTATGCTTTTTTTTTCAAAAAAATGCCCTTTTATTTTGAAGTATTTAATTATCATAAAGTTAAACTCGTTTTTTTTTCAAAAAAAAAATAAGTCGTAAGCTAATAAATGGCTTTATTGGTATTTTTCTTCTTTTTAGGCTTGATATTTTCTGTTTCTTTGTATATTTGTGGGTAATATGAAAAATAAAAGAATGAACGAGCTTTCTATTTGCTTAAGGTTTGAATAAGCATAAGATTTTACTTACCTTACCCATTATATTAAGTACTCACACACAAAAAAATCGACAGTTACTATTTGTGAGTATTTTACATAAATGCGTAAGAAACATTAAATAGCACTTAGTGCTTAAAAGGTCTGAAGATCTTAAAAATAACTTATGAAAAACACAACAATACTCAGTATTTTATTGATTTGTTCCTTTTTAGGTTCTGATTTAAAAGCTCAAACACAGGAAATCGACAGCCTCGAAAATCTGTTAGTCCTGCATACTCAAAAAGATACTGTAAGAGTGAATTTATTGAATGAAATTGCCTATAAAATCTATTTAAAAGATATAAACAAAACCCTTGAGTATGCCACTGAATCTGGTGAACTTGCATCTGAATTAAAATTTAAAAAAGGGGAAGCTGAAAGCCTGAAAATTAAAGCTGTATATTATGTTATGAATTTTGATTATAAGGAAGGTTTAAAATATTTCACTAAATCATTGGCGATATTTGAATCATTAGGAAATAACAAACAAATTGTAAATAGCCTTAATAATTTAGGACGTGTAAATCAATTTTTGTCTAACTATTCTGCGGCATTAGAAAATTATCAAAAGGCACTAATTCTAACAAAAACTATAGGTTTTGATGAAAAAAGAGCAAACATATATAATAATATTGGGAATACTTACTTTCTACAAAGTAACTATCCTAAAACATTAGAGTATTTTCAAAAAGGACTTGAAATAAATGAAAAATTAAATAATAAAAATGAAATTTCTTCAAGTTATATTGGTATTGGTTTTTTCTATGATTCGCAAGGTGAATATAGCAAAGCTCTGAAATACTTCAGAAAATCTTTGGAAATCAATAAAGAATTAAAGGATAAAAAGACAATATCATATTGCTATAACAATATTGGGAAAACCTACCAGAGTAAAAATCAATTTGATAGTGCATTAATTTATTTTGACAAATCATTAATACTAAAAGAACAGCTAAAAGACAAATATGGAATTTCGTATACTTGTGTTGGTGTTGGAGCTGTTTATAATTCGATAGGTGAATATGATAAAGCTATCGTTTTTTTAAATAAAGCAATAACTATAAGTAGAGAAATAGGTGAGAAATCAATTGAGACTAATGCTTATAGCGAATTAGCCTTATTATATTCTAAACATAGTGATATTCAGAAAACATATAATAATAGTAAAAAAGCATTCCTATTGGCTGAGGAAATTGGAAATATAGAAATTCAACAGAAAAGTTCAGAAATACTAGCAAACACCTGTAATCTTTTGGGTTTGTATAAAGAAGCTTATAGGTATCATGTTGTTTTTAAAACAATGACCGATAGCTTGTTTAATGTAAAAAATGTAAAAAAAATAGCTAGTATAGAGTATGAATATAAACATGAAAAAGAAAAACAGAATAATATATTACAGCAACAAAAGAAAGATGCAGTTCGTGCCGAAGAAGAAAAACGACAAAAGGCAATAAGAAATTCTTTTATAGGTGGATTTGCTTTAATGCTGATACTTTTAGTTGTTGCATTTGCCAGTTTTCTGCAAAAACGCAAAGCAAATAAAATTATTACGGAAACCAATGAAGAATTAAATATAACACTGGAAGTTGTAAACAAACAAAAAGAGGAAATTACGGCACAACATACCGAAATAGTTGTTCACCTTGATAAACTTGCACGACAAAACAAACACATTACCGGCAGTATAAATTATGCAAAACGAATACAAACTGCTGTTTTACCAGCAGCAAATGTATTAGAAAAAATACTGCCTGAACATTTCGTACTTTTCAAACCACGAGATATAGTAAGCGGTGATTTTTACTGGATAAAAAAAATAAATGAAAATATAATAATTGCCGTTGCTGATAGCACAGGACACGGTGTGCCTGGTGCATTTATGAGTATGCTCGGTATTTCGTTTTTAAACGAAATTGCACAAAAAAAAGAAATTCAACAAGCAAATCAGGTTTTAGACGAATTACGAAATAGGGTAAAAACTACTTTGGATCAAACAGGTAAAGACAACGAAGCCGAAGACGGGATGGACATAGCTCTTTATGCTATAAATACCGAAACAAATGAATTGCAATTTTCTGGTGCAAATAATCCGCTGTTAATTTTTAGAAATAATGAACTTATAGAACTCAAAGCAGACAAACAACCGATAAGTATTTTCCATAAAGAAAGACCATTTACCAATCATAAATTTCAGTTAGAAAAAAACGATATGCTTTATGCTTTTTCTGATGGCTACGCAGATCAATTTGGAGGCAAAAAAGGACGTAAATTTTATTCGAAACGATTCTACCAATTATTGTCTGATATACAAGATAAAAAAATGCAGGAACAAAAACAAATTCTTGAAAAGACGTTCACAAACTGGCTTGGCAAAGGCAAACAAATTGATGACGTTTTGGTTATGGGAGTTAAATTATAATACTAAGGAACATAACTATAATATTTGTGCCAGCTTCAATGAGATCAAATCTATTTACGTTAAGCCACATCAGAAGGCGTTTTCCCAACAAAGCCCACCGAACAGGTAGAAAATCTAGCTGTTTTTAAATATTTTCTGGTTCATTTTTCTTATTATTTTGTACGCTCGAAGTATCAATTTAGGCATTTCGAGCATTGTTTTTAGACAAACAGAGACACTTTTTAGGCGTGCAGAGCATCATTTTGGGCGTTACCAGTGGTATCGATGAGCGTGCAGGACATCGTTTTGGGCGTTACCAATGGTGTCGATGGGCGTGCAGGGCATCGTTTTGGGCGTTACCAATGGTGTCGATGGGCGTTACCCGCTTTGTCGCTGGTCGTTACCTACACGATTTTTTATAAGTATTCATTACTCAAAAAGCAACACCAAGCATATTAAAAGTTGATTTTGTTGTGCTTTTTCCTATCGTTTATGCTCTCTTATTTCTCTTTCTGACGAACTATTTCGACGTTTTTCCCATTTTTTTATTGAAAATAAACATGCTTTTTATCGATAAAAAAGAAGAAAAAAGGGCTTCGTAACAAAAAAAATGCATTTTTTTTCACTTTTTTTTTGTGCCAAAAAACTAAACGACTGAGCATGAAGCAAAAACGCTATAATAGCAGTAAAACAAGGTATTACAGAGCCTATTATTTTTCATGATTTCGTCAAAAAACATAGTTATTGAAACTTATTTTCGTCTTTCAATTAAAAAAAATACATAAAAACATTTGGAAATACTATTTTCTTTTCGTATGTTTGCAGCTGGAATTACAATTGAATTTTTTAATTAATGGAAAACAAACGAAGATTGTATTTAATTAACGGTTCACTCGAAAGAGGAACGAATTTATGAACAGGGAAAAATTTCCCACAAATTATTTTTTAATGAAACATCTAACAAACCAAAGATTGAATCACCCGCAAGGCATTTTGATTCAAGAATGCCGAAAGATGGCACAAGCGGTGGAACGTGATTTATCCACCTTAAACAAATATGGAATCACCGAAGACATGTTGCACGCATTCGTGAAGCAAATAAACGATTACAGTACGATAACCAACGACGAAACCTTTCTGAGCAACTTGTTGGAAAAATCAAAAATAAAGAAAGATTTACGTATCGAACTAAACGATCATGTGCAGTTTTTGATGCACCACGTTGCGTTGATTTATGATAAGCGATCGTTGGATTACAAATCGTTTGCTGCTCGCTCGTACTACAAAGAGACGGAAAGTGAAATGTTACGTAAATGTAGGCTAACGACCGAAACGATGGAGGTGCGCATGCCCGAACTGAACAAAAAGAACATTCAGCAGTCGGATGCTGACTGCTTGAATGATTTAGCGGATCGCTACCAGAATGCCATACTGGACGAAAGTAAGGAGAAATTACTCCGCCGTGTGGCTCGTGAAGAACGCCTCACCCAAGGGCTGGCGCTCAAAGATAAATTGCAGAAACTAGCCGACACAGGCAAAGTTGCCTGGGAACGCATCTCTCATGCAAAATACGTAGAATATAAACTTTTTTGATGTTGTTTATACTGAACCCAGACCATCAAGCATCTGAAAGATATTGATGCGTCGGGTTCACGATAAGTACAAACACTCGAAAACCTAAAGATTGCTCAATACGTCGTCATAATTAGGTTCATCAACTATTTCAGAAACTTGCTGTGTGTAAGTAACTACACCGTTTTCATCAACTATAATAACCGCTCTCGATAGTAAATTAGCCAATGGACCATCTGCAATCGTAAGTTTATATTTTTTGCCAAACTCGCCTGCTACAAAATCCGAAAGGGTGATGACATTGTCTAAGCCTTCTGCTCCACAAAAGCGTGCTTGTGCAAAAGGTAAGTCTCTGGAAATACACAGTACTTTGGTGTTATCCATATTGCCTGCTGCCTGATTGAAATAACGAACCGAAGCCGCACAAGTTCCCGTATCTAAACTTGGGAAAATATTCAATACCAGTTTTGAGCCCTTAAAGGCTGACAACGAAGCATGCGACAAATCGTTTTGAATCAAATCAAAATCTACTGCTTTTTCGCCTACTTTAGGCAATTCACCGATGGTATTTATCGGGTTTCCTTTTAATGTTATTTTAGCCATCTTCTTTTTGTTTTTAAGGTATTATACCTGTTTAATATTATTACGGAGTTCTGTCTCTAATTCAATACTTTAGTATTTAGTTCCTAAATATAAAATTAGGAATAAAAACACTTACAGCAAAGATAATGTTTTTTGATTACATACTGGTTACAAAAGTATCAGAGTTAATTTTACAAAAGAAGAGTATATTTGTGTAATGACTGAGAATAAGTGTTTTAAAGAGCAATTATTTTTTTCATAAAAGAATATCCAAACTTATTTACTGATACAACAAAGAATGACTAATAAATAGCTTTTTAGACCAAACTCATTAATCATTGAACATCATTTTCTTAAACTCTTTCCAATTCCTGGGTGCCTTCTGCTTCGTACTAAACTCAATCTCATACGAACCAATAATAAATGGAATTGCAAATTTTAATTTTGTAGCCATATCCACTTTGTTGCTGTCAATTAGTTCGGAGGCTTTGATGCGCTCTTGTTCGTCTTTTATACTGTCTATAAAATCATACACATAATCAAAAAACTCATTTTCTTCACGCCGAGTAGCAAAAAAAGTTTCTCGATTAGCCGTAATCTCAGCAATTACTTCTTTCTGAAAAGCAGCTTGCGTCTCACTCATTTTTTCCATTAAAACACGCAATTCGCTAAACTCTTTCAGTTTATCTAAATCCTTTTCAATATTTTGTTCTAGTTGTAGTTTTTCAGTTTTTACATCTTGTGCTAGCTGATTGTTATCACCAAATACAGTAATAGTATTATGATTATGAGTATGCCTCTCTCCATTCTTATCCTGATTATTTGCCAAAGCAGGAAAATCCGTAAAGTAAGTATCTAAATCTACTTTTTTTTGTTCTTTATTACAACGCAACTTAAAATCAGAATTTCGCCAACCGATCAAAGTTTCCAAAGCATAATACTCAGGTTTTTCCTCTATACTCAAACTTCTGCATTGTTCGCAATTACAAGCAAATTCATTTGTATATTTCAAATTAGTAAAACTCCCCTTATTGATGTCTTCTAAGAAGTGCAAAATAATTGTCAAAAACTTATTTTTTTGCTTACCTTGTAACCAAATTTCTATTGTATTTTGTTGCGTTTTGCTAGTATCTTTAATCCACGCATCTGTACCTTCCATTGAAAACACAACCTGGTATTTTCCAAAAAGATCATCTTTTATAAATTCGTGCATCGACACTATTAGCTGCGACAAAATCCCTTTCGGCATAAAATCATATCGCACTCTAAAAATTAGCTTATCAACAGCATTTATTTTAAATTCAACATCTTGATCTTTAAACAACTGAGGGACCAAATAATATCCGTTTTTCTTATGTTCATAAGCAATCTTAAACTTTGGACTCAACATCAAACTCAACAACTCGCCCTGTTTTTCCTGCAAACTTTCATCACTCCACAAACTATCTAAATCATTTTGCGTAAACTTACCGCTATTATTCTTTATTCGCTCATTATCCAAAACACGATACAAAGCTTTCGTAATCCACTCATAATTCAAGAAAATTGTATTTTTCAAATGAATATCCTCTCGATAATAATGAAAAACACCCAGATCATGAAACAATTCACTCAGCTCAAGTGCCTTTTTTTTGTCAATGCCGCAATCTTTACAAACATCAAAATAACGCTTAAGCGATATATAATTTTCTGTCCTCTGTAC
>JAOZTL010000077.1 GCA_029942205.1 Bacteroidales bacterium
GCCAAAAATAACCATGCTCCAAGTCCATTTCACGAATATATCTGACCATTAAGTCGTTTTCCTTGCAATATTCAGCCACGGCTTTGGCATCTGGTTCGTCAGATGATTTGTGAATAACACAATTAATCTTAATCGGAAGCAAACCCGCACTTTTAGCAGCTTCTATACCAGCAAATACATCCTCAATATTTCCCAGTCGGGTGATTTGTTTGAACTTTTCAGGGTTCATGGTATCTAGGCTAATATTTATTCGATCCAATCCAGCATCCGCCAAAGCTTGTGCATACTTCGGTAAATAAATACCATTGGAAGTCATTCCAAAATCACGAATGCCCTCGATACGTCCAAGCCGCTCGATAAGCTCTACAATGCTTTTTCTTACCAGCGGCTCGCCACCAGTGATGCGCACCTTGTCTATTCCTTGCGACACGGCATAGCGAGTGAAGGACTCAATCTCGTCAAACGAAAGAATATCGTTGTGTGGCAGTAGCTGAATCCCCTCGGCAGGCATGCAATATACACAGCGTAAGTTGCATCGGTCGGTAACGGATATGCGTAAGTAATTAATCCGTCGTTTATATTGATCGTACATTTATCCAGTCTCCTTTTTTAAGTTCCTTAACACCAATAGGGTAGGACACAAAGCCATCGGCAATGGTCAAACCAAAAATATGAGCCGATCCATGGTACTCGACCATTTCCACCTCACCAGTTTCATTTATTTTGACAGGTACCCATGACATACGGCTAGCTTTTCGTCGCAAATAATCTGCTGCCAAAGGCAAGCGTATGTTTAGTGGTTTATGTTCATGCCCCATCATTCCTAATAATAAAGGCTTTACCAGTAATTCAAACTGAGTGAATGATGACACAGGATTGCCAGGAAGTCCAAAACAGTATTTATTTTTATTGACACCAAAAGTGGTAGGCTTGCCAGGCTGTACGGCGACCGACTGAAACAGCAAATCGAAACCCGCATCCATTAGTACTTTGGGTACAAAATCAAAATCGCCCATCGACACGCCACCCGTCAGTATCACCAAGTCGTTTTCGATGCTTGCCGTATGAATTAAATCCTTCGTAGCCTGTTTGTTGTCTCTAGCAATGCCGTAGTAATTTGCATCAATGCCCATTGCTCGCAGTTGTGCCACTGTTTGTACGCCATTACTGTTTCTTATTTGCGATACGCTCGGCTTTTGGTGCGGCTCTACCAGCTCGTCGCCCGTGGGGATGATGCCCACTTTGGGTTTGCGGTACACCGTTGGGTTCACACAGCCCACGGATGCCAACACAGCAAGATGCTGCGCTTTCAGAAACGTATTTTTTTCCAACACAAGCTGTCCTTTCTGCACATCTTCGCCCAATTCGCAAATGTTGAGATTCATCGAGGTTGAGCTTTCGAGTTGGCACGACTCTATTTCTACTTTCGTGTAACGCACCTTTTTATTTGCAAGCACCTTCATGTCTTCTACAATAAGGACACAGTCAGCACCTTCGGGTAGCATGGCACCAGTCATTATCTTTGCACATTGTCCTTTATTAATGAGTTGGGTGGGTTGCTCGCCAGCCGCTATTACTTCGATCACCTCCAGCTCGCCGTAGATGTCGGCGGTGCGGCAGGCATAACCATCCATCGCCGATTTGCGAAAAGGCGGCATGTTCATGTCCGAATACACATTCTCGGCTAGCACATAGCCCAATACGTCATCTAAAGGAATCGTTGTTTGGGATATTTTTTTTATACTGGATCGGACAATTTGATAGGCATCTTCAAATGGAATCATTAGTATTGTTTTATTTAATGGTTAAGATCTTCGATCTTTTTGTGTTGTTTATGCAGTTTTATGAAATTTGTGTAATCAGCAAATTATGAATAAACAAAAAGTATAATTTTTTTTGTATGAGTGCTTATATTAAAATAAATAATAAAGCAGACAAAGTCTGAGCATGCAAACTTAATCATTCAAGTTTGCATTTCCATAATATTTTGCTTAAATTGTTTTTTTTTATTAAAAACTCAGTCGTGCGTAAGCCACATCAGAAAGATTGAAGATCTATAGAAGGGATAAAGTAGAAAGTTAAAAGTAGATAGAGGAATTAAGAAAAAATTCTTCAGTCGTGCGTAAGCAAATCAAAAAGCTCGAAGAGCTAACAAGATGATAAGGAAAGAGAGGACAAAATTAAGTTTTCAATTACCCCCTTTTAATTATTGATTAAGAGAGTTATTACACTCGAGCGTAAGCAACATCAAAAAGCTCGAAGAGCTGACGAATTGGCAGAAAAAAAAATGGTTCGCTCCTTGTAAGAATGAACAAAACACAACGATTATGACAACAAAAACAAAATATGCAACCATCACACAACTCATTTCCGAACAAAAACTCAAGCAAGCCTTTGACTTGTTGATTGCTCAAGCATCAAGCGAATACAAAGAAATCACTCGCAGCAAGCTCGAAAGCCTTTCCGACAATTACAAAACCATGCTACACTACACCATGAGCGGAGTAGACGATCCAGCTCGTAAGCAAGTTTACGATCACTTGGTACGAAGCATGTTCAGTTTGGGCGATCATCTATTTTTTGATCCATCGACAGCCAGCCAGCCAGTTGCAGCATTTGAAATAAAAGAACTACAAGCCAATTATACACAAAAAATAAACGAAACACCCACAGCAGAGACAACCGATGAGAAGCAGTTTTCATCTTTTGACTTAGATTTATTGTTTCGATTCATTAGCAGGAATCAAAGTTTGGATGAAGAAACAGAAAGTTTCCTACAACAAATTGTCGATTCATCATCGGTGGTTTGGTACGAGAAGTCCATCGTCATTTCTGCACTTACGCTAAGCTTGGGCTTGTATTTTGATATTCGAAAATTCAAATTACTGCATGCGTTTTATGATACACAAAGCGAGCAAATCTGGCAACGTGCTTTAGTAGGCTTGGTCATCGGTTTTTATAAGCACAGCGAGAGGCTTATTTTTTATCCCGAAATAAAAGAAATTCAAACCACCCTCTCGTTCGACAATAAACTGGAAAGTCGCTTGGCTTACCTCGCATTACAAATCAACAAAGCACTCGAAACCGAAAAGCTAACCGAAAAATTACAGAAAGAAATTATTCCCGAAATTCAGCGCATCAGTCCTGAGCTACGTGAAAAGTTGGATCTCGATTCCATCATCAAAAAGGATGCTTTTGATGATGAAAATCCCGATTGGAGCAATATTTTGAGCGATTCGCCTGAGTTGATGGACAAATTGGCAGAAATGTCTGAAATGCAGTTGGACGGATCGGACGTTTTTATTAGCACTTTTGCTGCATTGAAATTCTTCAGTTTTTTCAACAAACCATCCAATTGGTTCATGCCTTTTCACAAAGAAAATGAGGAAGCACAGAATGCCGCACGAATGGACGAAGAAAGTTTTGATGTCATGTCATTTTTGGGCGGACTTCAGAATACACCTTTCATTTGCAATTCTGATAAATATTCGTTTTGCCTCAATTTGGAGCAAATGCCTAACGACCAAAAGAAAATGATGACTTATTTATTGCAAACCGAGGTCGATCAAATGAACGAAATTGCCAAAGACGATGATATTCTGCAAAAAGAAACAACAAGCTACAAGGTATTGACGCAGTACATCCAAGATTTATATCGATACTATAAATTATTTCCTAATCGAATTGAAACAAATGATATTTTTCAGTGGTCGTGGGACTTACACGAGCAAGATTTTTTCAAGGAATTAACCAAAAGTACTACTATTCGCAAAATTGCAGAGTTTAATTTTAAACAAAAAAAGTACGAAAAGGCGTTGGAAGTATTTGGCACACTCCAAGCCGAAGAACACGATTTTGAATTGTTTCAGAAAATGGGATTTGCCCAACAAAAATTAAAGAATTACCGAAGAGCATTGGATTTTTATAAGAAAGCAGAATTGTTTAATTCAGAGCAAGTTTGGAATCAACGAAAAATAGCTTTCTGCTATCGACAACTGAAAAAAACACAGAAAGCATTGGATTATTACTTACGTGCCGAAACTCTTAGCCCCGATAACTTAGCAAATACGGCTGCCATCGGGCATTGTTATTTAGATTTGAAAGAATACGACAAAGCACTTCAGTATTATTTCAAAGTAGAATATCTTGCGCCCGACAACATCAAAGTCATGCGACCGCTAGCTTGGTGCTCTTTTGTACTAGGCAAAGCCGAACAAGCAGAAAAATATTTGAACAAAATTATCGAGCTAGAAGCTACGCCACACGATTACTTAACGCTAGGGCATATCGAGTGGGCACGAGCAAACAAAAAGCAAGCAGCCGAATGGTATGCCAAGGCGTTGTCTACAAAAGACTTTTCGTTCTCGATGTTTGAGACCGCAATTGCAGAAGACAGCCCGCTTTTGGAAACATTTGGAGTCAATCTGTCGGAGCAAAACTTAATGCTTGATTATGTTCTTTTCCAAACGAGCAAATAATAAGATTGGAATAAATGAGTATGATATAAAATCTCTGTCAGCGTTGATTTCTCGAAAAGCAATCTTTTTTATACTGGACTCACTAATTTAATTAAGATTATACAAGTGCATAAGTAACATCAATATAGGTCGAAGACCTTAAAAAAACCTTAAAATGACACAGAAAACTTTCACACTATTATTATTTCTTGCATTAGCAGGAAGTGTTTTTAGTCAAAAATCGCTCATTCACCTTTCAACAAAAATGGATTCGGCAGCTTTTCGAGTCTACTTAAACGAAGAAGAGCAGAACAACATGCGAATAAACGAATTTGATTTGGAAAACCTGAGCGAAGGAAAATACTTAATCCGTTTATCTTTTGGCATAGAAGGAATTGCGGATGTAAAGAAGAAAATTAAATTAAATAAAAATCAAACTCGAAAATTTGAAGTAATTAAACGAAGCAAAATAGAACAAAAAATAGGACAATTAGGGCGTTTCTTCCATCGAATAACACACAAAAACGAACACAAAGGCGATGTTAATCTAAAGGATGTTTATTTATTAAAAGAAATTTATTAAGGACGAAGGGCTTTATGATGATCTGTCTAATTACACATATTTAAGTTTAATAAATTAGACGTAATTTACTCATTTAGATGGCTATGTTTTAACAATTCATTACATTACTTGGTATAATTACGTATTTAGGCGCAGCTTACTGATTTACATTGATAATTTGACAAAAAATAAATATTAAAATAGACGAAGTCTGAAATCACATAAAAGTAAATGTCTTAAGACTTTTGTGTGAAAACTGACTCAACAAATAAAGGGATTATGGCTGATTTAAACAAGGTTTTTCTAAAATCGGGTGAAGTAATTATTAGTAGCTCGCCTCGGATAGTATGGACTGTACTAGGTTCATGCGTTTCGGTAGTTTTGCATAGTGCCAAGCACCAAATCGGGGCTATTTCGCATGCGGTACTACCCAATCCGAACTTAGGCATAAAAACTTGCGGTGCAAATTGTCCTCGAAAATGCCATTATAGCAACAAAGAAATAGAAAGTAAATACCGATACGTTAGTTGTTCGACCACGTTCATGATCGACGAATTACTCCGACGTGGTGTAGAACGTAACGAAATTACCGCCTCAGTATTTGGTGGAGCTAGCATGTTTCAGTTTTCTTTCAACGGGTCTTCTATTGGGACTAAAAATGTAGAAATGGCTCTGCAAACACTTCAAGACAACAAAATACACATTAACAAAAACGATACACTAGGCAAAAACAGCCGTGTATTGAACTTTTATTCGCACAATAATCTTATCGAAATCAAGAAGAAAGGACTGTTTACGGATATAAACAAAACTCTTCTTTCTGTTTAAATTCAGACTTCGTTTGTTTTATTATTTTTGCTCATTTATATCGCTATGTTTTAATGATTGATTAAGTAGATTTTATATGAATGTGTAAGCAACATCAAACAGCACGAAGTGCTTATTGTTGCATTGTGTTCCAGCCTTGAGCTACGATGGGAACTTTTACGCCATCCATGGCGATCAAGTCTACACCCGCAGATGCATCAGCGATGTAACCAATGGCAGTAATGTCTGCACTTTTTTTAATTTTCTGAAAATCTGGCTCGCTGATGGTAAATAACAATTCATAGTCTTCGCCTCCATTCATGGCAGCCACCACGGGATCCATATTCAGCTCTTCAGCCATACGAATAGTTTCAGGGGCTACGGGGATTTTCTCTTCGTAAAGTTTACAACCCTTGTTCGATTGATTGCAAATGTGCAGAATCTCTGACGATAAACCATCCGAAATATCAATCATTGCATGTGGTTTAATGCCCAATTCTGCAAACATCTCGATAACATCCAAGCGAGCTTCGGGCTTCAATTGGCGTTCGAGAATATAATCATAGCCCTCCAGCTTGGGTTGTATTTCTGGTGCAGCCTGAAAAATGTTCTTTTCTCGTTCCAGTAGCTGCAACCCCATGTAAGCAGCTCCCAAATCGCCTGTAACACAAACGATGTCGTTCGTTTGGGCAGTATTTCGGTATACGACATTGGTTTGTTTGGCTTCGCCCAGTACGGTGATGCTTATCACCATGCCTTTGGTGGACGATGACGTGTCGCCGCCAATCAAATCAACACCATACTGCTCACAAGCCAGCTGTATACCTTGGTATAGCTCGGTGAGAGCTTCTAGCTGAAAGCGACTCGATACCGCCAATGAAACCGTTATTTGCTTGGCAATGCCGTTCATGGCATACACATCCGAGAAATTGGACACTGCTGCCTTGTAGCCTAAGTGCTTGAGTGGCACGTAGGATAAATCAAAATGTACGCCCTCTACCAGCATGTCGGTAGATACCAACACTTTATCCGTGTAAGAAAGTACAGCGGCATCGTCGCCAATACCCTTGTGTGTGCTCTTGTTTTGTATCTTAAAGTCTTTTGTAAGTTTTGATATTAAATCAAATTCACCTATTTCTGATAGTTCTGTCATTTGTTTTCTTTTATTTTTCTGTCAATGCGTGTTTATATCCACTAATTCCGTAATAAGCAATGTACAAATAAGCGACAAGTGTAATACTAAAAGAAGCCTGTATACCTACTTTGTCTGCCATCATTCCTGTTATTAGTGGTAAAATAGCACCACCAACAATCGCCAACACCAAAATGCCTGAGCCTTGGCTGGTATGCTTGCCTAGCCCCGAAATGCCCAATGTAAAAATGGTAGGAAACATGATCGAATTAAACAAGCCGATGGCAATAATTGTCCACATGGCTAATGCTCCCGAAGAAAATACAGCTATCATTACTAATATGGCAATGCTTAACGAGAATACAGTTAGTGTTTTGTTTGATTTTCCTTTGGCAATAAAAAATGCTCCTAAATTGAGTAATACAAAAGTCATAAAAATAAGTGAATCCATCCATAGTGAGGTAATAAAGTAGGACAACAATACGGCAAAAACGAGAATTGCACCAATGTACGAATACTTTAATGACGTACTTTTCATTTCAGCCATAAGGATTGCTCCAAAAAAGCGTCCGATCATCGCTCCACCCCAGTATAAAGCCACGTATTGTGCTGCCTCGCTTTCCGAAAAGCCTGCAATGCTTGGTTCTCCCAAGTAATTAATCAAGAAACTACCAATGGATACCTCTGCACCCACGTACATAAATATAGCCACTGCACCTAACACCAAGTGCTTAAATGCCAATGCGTTTATTGCTTCTTTTTTATAGCTTATGGGTTCTATTTCGGGAAGTTTCACAAACACAAATACCAAAGCAATCGTAAATAAGGTGAGTGCAATACCGATGTAAGGCATTTGTACGCTCTGCGCTTCTTCTAGTGCCGAGCTTACGTCGGTATTCAAAATCAATATGCCGCCTAAAAGTGGAGCAATGGTTGTTCCTAAGGAGTTGAATGCCTGCGTCATGTTCAAGCGGCTTGATGCGGTTTTGGGTTTACCCAAAATAGCCACGTACGGGTTGGCTGCCACTTGCAGAATCGTAATTCCTGAGGCTAATACAAATAATGCCAGCAAAAATAAGCGATAGTCAATAATAATCGACGCAGGATAAAATAACAATGCACCTATCCCTGTCATTACAAGACCGATAACGATACCAATTTTGTAGCCAATCCGTTTAACGATCCAGCCCGATGGCAATGAAACAAGAAAATATGCTCCAAAAAAAGTGAACTGAATAAGCATCGTTTGGGTATAATTTAGCTCAAATATGCCTTTTAGGTGAGGAATCAAGATGTCGTTTAAGCTCGTAATAAAACCCCACATAAAAAATAGGCTCGTCAATAAGCTTAACGAAAGATTGTAATTTTTAGATGTTGTGTTTGTCATGATTATTACTGCTTATACTGAATTGCTGTTATAATTGTGATAGAAAATGAATTATTTTTTGTTTGTTTTTATGAGTGAAAACAGGCAGAAAAGAAATGTTTTAAATTCATAATTATGATAGCTATTTCAGTATAAATTGCTTTCTTTCTATTGATGTTAATTAATGGGTCAAATTAAACAAAAAAAAAGCTCCAATTATCATTTTATGGAGCTTTTCTTTTTATTTATTTTATTTATTATTCTGTAGGATCTACATCATTCATACCATGAAAGTAATCTTCAATAGCTACGTTTACTACTTCTTGTAATTCTTTCTTTTGAACGTCTGTTAATTTTGGCAATACATCCTCTTCTTCCTCTTTGGTAAGGTAAGCAACTGAAGTTTCTAGTGCTTCTGCAATTTTTCTTAACGATTCTACGCCGTAATTGTTCACGTTCTTACGTCCTAACATTACTCGTAAACTAACCGTTGGTATGTCAGTCTCTCTCGCTAATTTAGCAACCGACCATGCCTTTTCTTTTCTAATTCTTTCAATTCTTGCTGTAATATTCATAATTTTTCTATTTAAGTTCAAATTATTATTTCTTTGTCTCCATACAAAAGTAGTAATAATTTATAAAATGACAACACTAAAATCGTAAAAAAATCGAATATTTTTATTTTTATTTTCCATGAAACCATTAAGTTGTTGATTATCAGTCATTTTATTTTTGTTTTCTATTCTAATATTTTAGTAAAAATAATTTGTGCATCCTGTATTTTTTTTATTTCATTTACTACTAAGCTTAATTTGTTGGTATTTTCTCTCAATTGGCACTTTTTAGGATAATGCTGTATAAAAGCCAAAACTTTGGTAAAATTAGTGGATTGATAAAATCGGGATTCTTGATTATTTACAAAGTAACAAATCAATTTATTTTTCTTCAGTATTAGTTTTTCTATGCCTAATTGTATCGCTAGCCAGCGTACTTTCACCGTATTCAGTAATTCTTCGCTTTGAGTAGGCAATTCACCAAACCGATCGACTAGGTTTTGTTTAAATTCCTCCAAGCTTTCGGTTGTTTCAATATTGTCTAATTGCCGATAAAGCTTGATGCGCTCTGCAGTGTTTTCGATATAATTCTCTGGGAACAATAATTCTAAATCGGTATCCACATGACAATCAATAACGTACTTTGTTTCTTTCTCAAGTTTTTCTATTTCTTCCTTATCGCCATTAGCAAACAAGCCTTGGAACTCATTTTCACGCAATTCCAGCAATGCTTCGTCCAATATTCGTTGATAAGTTTCGTAGCCAATGTCCGAAATAAAACCACTTTGTTCGCCACCAAGCATGTTTCCTGCTCCACGGATGTCCATGTCTTGCAAGGCGATGTTGAATCCGCTACCGAGTTCCGAAAACTCTTCGATGGCTTTCAGTCGGCGGCGTGCATCGGGAGTTTGTACCGTTAGTGGTGCGGCTATCAAGTAGCAAAAGGCTTTTTTGTTTGATCGCCCAACACGTCCACGCAATTGATGCAAATCGCTTAGTCCAAAATTTTGTGCATTA
>JAOZTL010000078.1:0-2040 GCA_029942205.1 Bacteroidales bacterium
AATAAGAACAACAGTAACAAACAAAAAAAGCTTGATGAGAATCAAGCTTTTTTTTTGTAGTTTAAGGTTTTCGAGCTATTTGGAAATATTACTTATATGAAATTATGAAGTTCCTGAAAATTTACATTTCACTGAAATTAATATAGATTTATAGAACTTGCGTAAGCAAACATCAAAAAGATCGAAAACCTTAAAATTTAAGAATATTAATTTCGACACGTCGATTAAATAATTCTTCATTTTCGTCTGTTGCTTTCGGATACATTAGGTGATTACTACCAAAGCCTTTTATGCTGATTCGGTGAGCATCTATTCCTTTATCAATCAAGTATTGACGAACAAAATTAGCTCTACCTTCCGATAATTTTTGATCGACTTCTGTACTAGGATAGAAACCATTGGAATGCCCTTCGAGAATGATTTCCATACCTGGATTTTCGGCTAATAAATGATATAATTTATCACAATTCTCTGATGAAATTTCAGCTATTTTCATCGTATTAGGCTCAAAATAAATATTTGAAACAATTTCCGAATTTACACCTTTTTGGAGTTTATTCATTTTGAAATCAATTGTCTGGTTTGCTATTTTAGAAACATCTTTTGTTGCAATTTCAATTTCTTTAATTGCATATTTGTTTGAAACCACGTAGAGTCTATATTTTGGAAACTTGTGAGCCTCGGTACTTACAGGAATCATCATTTCAAAATACCCTTTTTTGTCGGTATTCGTGATTGCAGTATATTCCTTCGTTCGTACATTTTGCCATGCCACTTTAGCTCTCAAAGCATTATCATTTTTAGCATCGCTTACTGTTCCTCGAATAAAATAAGTTTCATAATATTTGAAAACAATTGAATGACCTTGACCACCGTACATATTATTTAAAAGTAAATAATAGCGTTCACCTACTTTTACGTCTATTGCTTTGCCATAAGATTCGATATTTCCGCTTACGGATAATCCTGTAAACCCATGGTTTGACTTATCATTAGGAGCAATATTGATGGTTATGGGAGTTATTTGAGACGAATGGAAAGCAGCACAAAAATCTTCTCCTTCGGTATATTTGTATAAAACAAAATCATAGTTGTCGGCTGGGGCAACAGGGATGATGTCAAATAATAATTTACCTTCTTTAGCGATCGTAAAAGTGTACCATGTACGGTACTGCACAGGATCAAAGGGATTTTGCTGCGAAACTTTGCCAAATTTGGCAGGTGCTTTCGTTGGTCCAAATTGGTTTAAAGTGGATATTTCAAGTGCGTTTTGGCATTCATTTAATTTTGAAATATTCACCAGTTCTTGTGATTGGCTTAACGTTGCAAATGCAAATATTAGGGATAAAAATAAAATTAATCTTATCATTTTTTTTGTTTTTTGTAATTATTTTGATAGCCTAAAATTAATAAAAAAAACATACTTTCGCATTGTATTTCTCACAAAATATTAAATGCAATTCGATTTATTTTTATTAAGTCTTAGTTATTAGGTTTTTATGTATAATACTTATTCAAATAAATTTTTTATTTGGTCGATAGAAAGTTTTTTAAATGGATTACTATTTTCGACAAAAACCGAAGCAAGATCTGTTTTTTGTTCTTGTAGTTTTTTTATTTTTTCTTCGATCGTTTGTTTGCTTATATACCTGTAAACCATCACTTTCTTGTCTTGTCCGATACGATGAGCACGACTTATTGCTTGGTTTTCGGCAGCAGGATTCCACCACGGATCGATGATTAGTACATAATCAGCAGAAGTCAAATTAAGTCCCACGCCGCCTGCTTTCAGCGAAATCAAGAATAAATGATTATCTTTATCCGATTGAAAATCTTCAATAATTGCTTCTCTATTTGAGCTTTTTCCTGTTAAAATAGAATATTTCCATTTTTCTGTTTCAAAATAAGTTGCTAATAAATTCAAATGTTTTACATAACTAGAGAAAATAAGTACTTTATGTTTTTTTGCAACTAAATTCTGGATATGTTGAATGATTTGGTCAAATTTGAACTTGCAGTTCATGAATTATCAAAGATGTC
>JAOZTL010000078.1:2050-9895 GCA_029942205.1 Bacteroidales bacterium
GGTCAAATTTACCCGAATCAATATCTTCTTCTAGCATTTTCGGGTGATTTGCTATTTGCCGCAAACGGTTTAGCCCTCGAAGAATAATAAAACTCGATTTTCCTTTTTCCTTTTCTTCCTTATTTTCGAATAATGCATTTCGTATTTTCGATTTTTCCTCTTCATAAAAAGCAGCTTGTTCCATACCCATTTCACAAAAAATGGTTTGCTCTGTCAATGCTGGTAAATCAACCGCTACTTCTTGCTTCATTCGACGCAAAATAAATGGATGAATCAACATTTGGAGTTTTTGTTGCCATTCTATACGTTCGTCTTCATTGGTATTTTTCTCTATTCGAGCAATAAATTCATTCTTAAAAAACTGCAAACTTCCGAGTAATCCATAATTAATAAAATTCATTTGTGCCCATAAATCGGTCAGCGAATTTTCGATAGGAGTACCCGTGAGAGCAACATAATGTTGAGCATCCAGTCCAGTTGCGGCTTTGTAGGTTTTCGACAATGGATTTTTGATGTATTGGCTTTCGTCTAAAATCAAATAAAAATATTCTTTTTTATTTAATATTTCAGCGTCATTTCGTAATATTCCGTAACTAGTCAGTACAATGTCGTAATTTTCAAAATCGAGCGTTTTGTTACGTTCATTTTTTACATAAAGCAAATACCGTAGTTCTGGGGTGAATTTTTCTATTTCTCGTTGCCAATTGTGAATCAACGAAGTAGGCATTACAATTAAGCTAGGAAGTTGTTTTTTTGTTGCTTTTGGTTTAGTTTCTTGTTCAAACAAGCTTAATTGTGCTGTTGTCGAATTATTTTCATTCGTTTTATTTTTTTGTTTATTCTTAGCATCTAGCAACAAACTGAGTGTTTGTAAGGTTTTTCCTAGCCCCATGTCATCGGCAAGGCAAGCTCCAAAATTATTCTCTTGCAATTGTGTCATCCACGAAAAGCCTTGTTTTTGATACGTTCGTAACGTGGCTTGTAAGTTTTCGGGTTGCGCTACTTCTAGTGATTTTTTTGTTTTTAATTGTTTCAACGATTCCAAATATTTCCGATCAATTCGCTCTACTTTATCTTCTAATAATTGAAAATGATGCTTGTGTAATTGGATACTTTCCATGTTTTCATTTCCAAATTTCAAAATATCATGATATTCAGCAAACCATTCTTCAGGAATGATGGCTATTTTGCCATTAGGAAGTTTAAACTCTCGATTATGGCTAATAATGTGCTTCCGCAAGTGAATAAATGGAATTTGAATATCACCAAAAAATACCAGACCATAAATATCAAACCAATCATTTTTGTTTTTTATCGTTAAATCAAGACGAATTTGTTCGGTAAAATATTTTTTTTGATAAAAATCTTGTTTAATCAAAAATCCACTTTCGATTAAAGATTGTTGATGATTATTTAGCCAGTTAATTAGCTCATAATGTTGGCTTTCTGAATTTTCGCTTTTAGTAGGAAACTTAAAATACCCCTGCGAAAACACCTTTAAGCCAGATGAAATAAGTGTATCTATATATTTTTGTTCCCATTCTTGTTCTCTGATTAATTTCTCAAAAATATATTCATTTTTTTGTTCTTTAAAAGACACATAACTTTTAGTTTTATCATTCCAAGCAATTATTTTTGAGTCGTATTGAAATTTTAGGATAAACGAATATTCACTGTTCCAGTCTTTTTCTAACGAAAGAATGGCTTGTTTTTTCGGTTTCAGTAAATCAATACGAAAGCCTTCGTTCTGGACTTCATATTTTTGCACACTTTTGAGTATAAAGCTTTCAAAATATTTTAGTTCCGAGCGTTTCGGAATCTCGATAAATTCTTTGCGGAAAAATGGATTTAACTTTTTACCATCAATATCAACAAAACGATGTAGTTTACCGTTTAGAATCAAATTACATGGTTCATTTGTCAATACAATGCCTGCCGTGTGCGTCAGCGTCATTATTTTATCATCTTGTTTGACAGATAAAAAATACTGACTTCCTGTATTCGTGCGCTTAAAGTTAAAAATCGTTCGTGCTGTATTTCGACAGATTTTTATTTTATCATCATCATAAATATTATCACTTTGTGTTTTATGAAAAATCCGAATATCAGATGAAACAAGAAGATCAACACAAATGATAATTTTTTTTTCGATAAAAGGGCGAATATTATTTTCTATTTTTTCTTGATCCAGTTTATCATAAAATTCACGGGCAGTTATTTTCTTTTTTGAAAACAAACGAATTAGCTTTTTATCACTAAAAAGCTCAATCGTATGAACGAGTTGTTTTTGGACAGAGGTGAATTTTTCTGGATGATTTTGTACGTCTGCACTAGTAATAGAGCTAATTGAAGTGTAAAAATTCTTGTTTTTTTTTATAATCCTATAAGCAAAAGGAATGTAGCCTAGTATTCGATGTTTCCGAATACCAATAACAAATTCTTCGTTCATGTATTTTTTATTTAATTAATTAAAGTAGAAAAGCTATTCGATGTTGCTTATTCATAATTCACTGATTAAGTGCACTTTATATGAATGTGTTTAAGCAACATCAAAAAGATCAAAGACCTTATCGAGTAAAAACAAGTTCGGTGTCTGTAGATAAATCATTATTAAACAAATAATTAGCTTGGTCGAATGTTTTCAATCCATCTATCGTATTTATTTGATTTTGGATAATAAATCGAGTCATGAATCCTCTAGCTTTTTTGGCATAAAAACTAATAACTTTGTATGTGCCATTTTTATAATCTTTAAAAACAGGCGTAATTATAGGTTTTTTGATTTGCTTTTTATCTATGGATTTAAAATATTCATTAGAAGCAAGATTGATTAAATATTCGTATTTATTTTCGATCAAATCATTGTTTATCTGATTGGTAATCAAATCACCCCAAAATTTATACAGTGTATTACCTTTTTCGTTTTCCAACTTTGTTCCCATTTCCAAGCGATATGCTTGTATGCCATCCAGTGGGCGCAAAACGCCGTATAATCCCGATAAAATACGCAAATGCTTATTGAGTCGTAGCGTTTCTGTTTCCGTGAGGCTGTCCACATCCAAGCCAGTGTATACGTCTCCACGAAAGGCAAATACGGCAGGCTTAGAGTTCTCTGACGTAAAAGGAAGCTGCCATTGAAGAAAACGTTCTCGATTCAAGTCGGCTAATTTAGGGCTAATACTCATCAAGCTTTCAAGTTCCTGTGCTTTATAATTACGCAATTCATCGATCAGTTTTGTCGATAAACCTAAGAATGAAGGAAAACTTGTTGAATATTGTTTCTCCATCGATTGAAAATCCAAAGTTTTGGCTGGCGAAATAACTAATAGCATAATTAAAGTATCGTATTTTTTGATTAAAGTTTTATGATGTAAGGTTCTTTTCCTGCAAAAATAATTGGAATCTTAATTACTTTCTCTGAATTTACTTGATGAGCAAGTAGCACTTTATAATATTTTTTGAATTCAATTTGTTTTAAAATTAGAATGTCCTATTCTTAGCATTTTTTTCATTAAGCTATGATTTGTTTAAGATCTTCGACCTTACTTATATTTCAATATCTAATTATTTCCTTGTCGATAAATTATTGATTTTAATTACAAGTGCGCAAGCACATCAAAAAGGTAGAAGACCTAATGTACTTTTATGTCTTTAATAAATAATTGCAATGTTTTTTTCTCTTTATAAATATTTTCCTGTATCGAGTAGCAAATATCGAATGGCTTACCCGACACGACATCGTCATAAAACTCAGCCATTGAAAATGCGATTCCTCTAATTTTCACGCCATTTTCGCTTATTAAGTCGAGGCTTAGATGTCGTCCTTCTTCTCCTACTCTGCGGCTATTTCCTGCATCTCGCACATTTTCGGTAACAAAAATAGGCGATAAGTTTTCTGGACCAAAAGGAGCAAATTGATTCAATACACGATAAAATTTGGGAGTGATGGCTTCAAAGTTAATTAGTGCATCAATCGTGATGCGAGGAATTAGTTGTTCATCCGTAATGTGTTCATTTACAAACTGGTTGAAACGAGTTTTAAATTCAGGAATATGTTCAATATCCATGGTTAAGCCAGCTGCGTATTTGTGTCCACCAAAGCCGCTAAGCAAATCACTACACGAATCGATGGCATTATACAAATTAAATCCCTCAACCGAACGCCCCGATCCTGTTGCTTTTCCGTTAGATTTGGTGAGAACGATGGTGGGGCGATAATATTTTTCGATCAATCGGGAAGCCACAATACCGATCACGCCTTTGTGCCATTCTTCTTTGTACACAACAGTCGATTTTTTATCCAGTTCCAATTCGTTGTCATTAAGCATAGCGAGAGCTTCGGCAGTGATGGATTCATCCAGTGCTTTGCGAGTCGAATTGTATTCGTCAATCAGTTTGCCAAATTCCTTTGCTTTTCGTACATCTTGTTCAATAAGTAATTCTACCGATTTGCTTGCCTTTTCGACACGTCCAGCAGCATTAATTCGAGGACCAATTTTGAATACACTGTCGCTGATAGTGAATTTTTTTCCACCAGCACCCGATAATTTTATAAGCGTATGTAGACCAACTAATGGGTGGGAATTTAGTTTTTTTAATCCGAAATAAGCTAGTGTTCGGTTTTCGCCTGTGAGAGGAACAATATCCGAAGCGATGCTAACAGCAACTAAGTCAATGTATTTTTGTAATAGTTCAAACTGAATATCATTTCGTTGCGAAAAAGCTTGTAAAAATTTAAAACCAACTCCACAGCCAGATAACTCTTTGTATGGGTAATTACAATCGAGGCGTTTGGGATCGAGTACAGCCACTGCATCGGGGATGGTTTCGCCCACCGTGTGGTGATCGCAAATAATAAAATCGATATTTTTTTTGTTGGCATATTCTATTTTATCGATTGCTTTGATGCCGCAATCTAAGGCAATAACGAGTGAAACATTTGTTTCCTTGGCATAGTCGATTCCTTGTAACGAAATACCGTAGCCTTCGCTGTATCGGTCGGGCACATAAAAATCCAACTCGGTGTATATTTCACGCAAAAACGAATACACCAAAGCAACAGAAGTTGTTCCGTCCACATCATAATCGCCGTACACGAGTATGCGTTCTTTATTTTCCATCGCTTTCTTCAGGCGATCGACAGCTACATCCATGTCTTGCATCAGAAAAGGATCGTGCAAATGGTCGATACTTGGACGAAAAAATAATTTTGCTTCTTCGAATGTTTGCACATTGCGTTGTATCAAAAGGTTTGCTAATTCTGGGCGTATATTTATTTGTTCGGCTAATGATTCTATTTGATTTTCACTAGCTTGGGAGATGTATTTCCAATATTTTTTCATACATTAAGCTTTGTTTCTTTTTAGATCGGTAAAGGTATAATTTTAGATCGAAAAATAATAATAATAATTTTTACTTTAGAAACTTAAGTCTTGTTGATAATTAGATTATTATTGTGATTTGATGACTTTTTAGAGACAAAAGATTATAGTAAACAGTAGAAAAAAAAGAAAGCTAAGGTCTTCAATCTATTTATATACTGAAATGCTATCATAATTATAAATTTAAAACGTTTCTTTTCTGCCTATTTTCACTCATAAAAATAAACAAAAAATAATTCATTTTCTAAATCACAATTATAACAGCAATTCAGTATAATTGCTTAGAAGCACTCAGGTAATCGGACAACAATCGTAGCCTGTCCAACTTTACGTGGGTAGCCTGAAATTCCGCATAATAATTATCGGAAAAGATGAATAAGTCCAGTTTTTTCGTACTGAATACCGTCGAGACCAGTGGCACGAATTTGATAATAATATACTCCAGCTTCGGCTTCACGGTTACTGCTTTTGATGCGTCCATCCCAGCCAGCTTCGGCTTCGGAGGGTGTTTGCCATGTACAAACATTTTTTCCCCATCGGTTGTATATTTTGGCTTCTATCTGCGCTATGGATTTCATCGAAAATCGTAATTCATCGTTTATACCATCGCCATTGGGGCTGAATGTGTTTGGAATTTCACTCATTTCGGAAGGCGGTACCACTACGATGATGGTGATTGTATCTGTATTTTCGCATCCATTAAGGCTCGTAACATTTAATTCTACTTTGTAGTTTCCTGCTTCTTTGTAGGTGTAAGAAAATGAGTTCTCGCTACTCATTTCTCCGTCTCCCAAATCCCAAAAATAGCTCTCGCCCCAAAGCACATCGCAACTAAAAGCCACTTCGAGGGGCAGGTATCCAGAATCGGGCGAAGCGGTTAATTTTGCTTCTTCTATTTTCACTTGTACGATGGTATCGTGCAAGCACCCAAGCAGATCACGAGCAGAATAGGTGTATGCCTTGTTGCCTGCCGAAACGGGTATTGCCAACGCTTGTCCCGAGCCAGTAGCACCTACACCATCGCCATCCCAAATGGAGCTTGACAAATCGAAGCTATTGGAGAGCGTCCATGCAGCAGGTAATTGACTGCCTTTGAATACCAATTCCCAAAAAAAGAAAAAGCCATTGTCGCCTGCCGAATTGTCGGAAATTTCAATTTCCCATTTGCCGTTAAGCGAGCAGCCGTCTAATGCCGTAAGAACTTCGTTTGGCAGATAGCTTCCTGCGCTTATATTCTGCTCGGTGGTGATGCTGTTTAGGGTTTCTGTTCCCGTTTGGTCAAAAGTATAACTATAGCCTTCGCCTGCTTCCAGCGGATCATCGGTTAGTATAGGCAAACCAAAATAAGCGGTATTACTTGGTTCATAGGCTTTCAAAATAGCCGATTTTCCATCGGGACAAGTTATTTTCCATTGAGTTTGTCCCATATTCGAGTGTTCGAGATTGACACGAATATAGTCGAAATCGGTAGCTGCCGAAAAAGTAGCTGTTCCGGCAAAAGCTTGATGATAAATAGAACTGATGTACGTGCGTGGCGATTCGGCAAACTCAACGGGCGATTCGCTTTCGTACTTGCTTGGCAATTGGTAGCTCCACGTAGCATCCTGCACTATTCCTATCAAATTAAACTGTTCGCCTAAGCAAACACTTTCGGGGGCAGTGCTCGTTGTTCCGCTAAAGGTAGCGTCCAAAGCTATTTCGACAGCATTGCGAGCAAATAATACTTGTCCGTTATAATCAACTCGTGCACTCACAAAGTAGCCTCCTGCCTCGGTATGAGTGTATACTTGTACGTTGTTACCTGTCCCGATTTCGGTGTGTCCGTCGCCAAAGTTCCATTCGTAATCGCACGAGGAACTCACATCGATACCGTTATTTAAAACAATTGCTCGATAAACATTTTCGGTATTTTTACACATTTGTAAATGATCCGAAGATAAACTAACCGTTAGCTGTGCTTGTAACAAAAATGAGTTACCTACTAAAAATAGCCATAAAATGAATTTCTTTTTTCCTTTCATCATAAAATAATTAAGGTCTTCGACCTTTTTGATGTTGCTTACGCAATTTTGTAATTTATTATTAAGGTCTTTGATTTTTCTGATGTTGCTTACGCAATTTTGTAAATTCGTATTAAGGTCTTCGACTTTTTTGATGTTGCTTACGCAATTTTGTAAATTCATATTATTCAGTAAAAACACAAATTTCAGACTTCGTCTGTTTTGATATTTATTTTGGACAAATTGTCAATGCAAATCAGTAAGTTACGCCTAAATACGTACAATAATATCTAGCAATGTAATAAATCGTTAAAACATAGCTATAAAAACAAACGGCTCGGCATAAAAGTAAATGAAAATGAATGTTTCACAAAATTATTTACCTTTAATTGATATTCCAATTTTTTGATGCGTATAAAAGTAGTGACTTTTAAAAAAAATAGCTCAAAATTTCATACATTTGT
>JAOZTL010000079.1 GCA_029942205.1 Bacteroidales bacterium
ACTAAAATGGCGATTCGTGATGTGGCTCGTGTAGAGAAAATTCCATTGCACGAAGCCGATCGAATAGCGAAGTTAATTCCAGATAAACCAGGCACTTCCTTTGCCAAAGCATACAAACAAGTGCCTGAATTGATGGAAATTCGTGATAAAGGTGAAGATGCAATAAGAAAAACACTTGGCTTTGCCGAAGTACTTGAAGGCTCGGTGCGCCAAGCAGGAATCCATGCTTGTGGAATCATTATCTCGAAAGATGATTTGGAGAATTATTTGCCCATCAGTACACATAAAGACGCAAAACTGTATGTAACTCAGTACGATGGAAAGCATGTGGAAGATGTAGGCATGCTGAAAATGGATTTTCTTGGATTGAAAACATTGTCGATTATCAAAGATGCAATTGAGAATGTCAAATTATCCAAAGGCATTGATGTAGACATCGATCATGTGTCGCTGACCGACGAGGCGACTTACCAGCTTTATGCCAGAGGCGAAACGACGGCCATTTTTCAATTTGAGTCCGACGGCATGAAAAAGCACCTGAAAGGCTTAAAACCAAACCGTTTTGAGGATTTGATTGCCATGAATGCGCTTTATCGTCCAGGTCCGATGGAATATATTCCAAGTTTTATTAATAGAAAACACGGACGAGAAAAAATTGCTTATGATTTGCCCGAAATGGAAGAATACTTGTCTGATACATACGGAATTACGGTATACCAAGAACAAGTGATGCTTCTTTCGCAAAAAATCGCTAGTTTCACCAAGGGACAAGCCGATAGTTTGCGGAAAGCGATGGGAAAAAAAATCATTGCGATGATGAACGATCTCGAAGGCAAATTCATGGAAGGCGGGTTGAAAAATGGGCACGACGAGAAGATTTTAAAGAAAATATGGAAAGACTGGGAAGCCTTTGCTGAATATGCATTTAACAAATCGCACTCCACCTGTTATGCTTTCATCGCTTACCAAACGTCTTACCTTAAAGCGCATCATCCAGCCGAATTTATGGCAGCTGTATTGAGCCGTAATTTATCCGACATCAAGAAAATAACCATTTTCATGGACGAATGCAAGCGCATGGGTTTGGAGGTGTTGGGACCTGATGTGAATGAAAGTTATGCTAAATTTACGGTGAATAAAAACGGTGCAATTCGTTTCGGTTTGGCGGCCATACGAGGCGTTGGAACAGCTGCTGTTGAGGGAATCATCAAAGAAAGAAACGAGAATGGCTTGTTTAAAGACATGTACGACTTTGTGGAGCGTGTTGATCTTTCGGCAATAAACAAACGAAATGTAGAAGGATTAGCGATGGCTGGTGGATTCGATAATTTATCGCAACTCACACGTAGCCAGTTTTTTGCTGAAACAGGAGATGGAACATTTTCGGAAGTGCTGATTAAATATGGCAGCAAAATGAAATTGGATAAATCGGCTAATCAAAACACCTTATTTGGTGGCGATGACTCGATTGAAATACAACAACCCGAAGCCCCTAAAGTACCCGAATGGGACAAAATAGACCGATTGAATAAAGAAAAAGAATTAATCGGAATTTATTTATCTGCTCACCCGTTGGACGATTTTAAATTGGAAATAGACAATTTTACCAATACTAGAATCTCTGACTTTAATGATATAAAGAAACTCAAAGGGAAAGAAGTCAAAATTGCTGGTATTATTTCTGCCGTAGAGCACCGAACCACCAAAACTGGCAAACCGTTTGGCTCGATTACGATCGAAGATTATAGCGATTCGTATAAAATGACACTGTTTTCTAAAGATTATCTCGAAAATAAGCAATATTTTACCGAAGGCTATTTTTTATTTATGGAAGGCAGAGTGCAGCATCGCTTCAATAACGATAGTAACGAATTGGAGTTTAAACCGACAAAAATGGACATGCTTTCGGAAATCCGAGAGAAAAAAATGAAAAGTATTTCGTTAAAAATTACTATTGATAAACTGGATAATGAGCTAATTCAAGAACTGGAAAGCGTTGTAATAAAGCATAAAGGCAATACGGCTCTCAAATTCTTGATTTACGAGCCCAGTTCGTCTACTTGGATACAAATGCACTCCAGAAACCATAAATTGAATATTTCACAAGAATTGTTGGATTATATTACTGCAAGTACCAAAATTCAAGATTATAAAATAGCTTGATGTGTGTATGGCAAATTATCGTTTGGCACGTGTTGCTCGATTTTTAGCGACACTCACTTGGCAGAAAACGCTGAATTATGCCAAACAAATAGTCAGTAGGCGATGGTCGGAAATACGAAAAAAGCCTATTTTATTAGGGTTTCCTACCAGTTTATCTATCGAACCTACAAATTTGTGCAATTTGCAATGTACCGAATGCCCCACTGGTACGGGTGATTTGTTGCGCCCGAAAGGTAATATAGACTACCAAACTTATCAAAAAGCCATTGATGAATTATCACCTTGGCTTATTTCGCTGATTCTCTATTTTCAAGGCGAGCCTTTTTTGCATCCACAATTAGCCGAAATGATTCGATATGCAACACAAAAAAACGTGTACAGCATAACTTCAACCAACGGGCATTTTATTACTCCCGAAAATGCCGAACACGTGATTCTGGCAGGGCTGGATGAGCTGCTTTTTTCTATCGATGGTGTTACGCAAACGAGCTACGAAAGCTATCGAGTGGGCGGAGAACTGGAGAAAGCAAAAAATGCAGTGCAGATTTTTGCTCATGCTCGTAAACGTTTACAAAAAACAAATCCCTTTTTGCGTGTACAGTTTATTGTGTTTAGCCACAACGAGACCGAAATAAGTGCTATAAAGCGCATGGCTAAAGAACTTGGTGCAGATCGTGTGGAAATAAAATCAGCACAATTGTATGACTTTCACGCAGGAAATTCCCGATTGACGAGCATTGCCAAATATGCTCGTTATGCAAAGCAACAAAACGGCAAATACCAAATAAAGAATACATTAAGTAATTCGTGTGCGTACATCTGGAACCAACCCACTCTCACCTGGGATGGGCGTTTGCTGCCATGTTGTTTTGATAAAGATGCGCTACATACCGTAGGAAATAGTTCAAATCACTCTATTCTGGAACTTTGGAAATCAACGAATTTTCAATATTTTAGAACGCAAGTGCTTAATAATCGGGAGAAAATCGAAATTTGTAAAAATTGCACACAAGGTCTTCGATCTTTTTAATAAGAGTCTTCGACAGGAATGTCTACCTTTGTTGAAGTCGTCGAAAACCTACAAAACTTCATCACCACCCAAATCATCGAAACCACCAAACAAGCAGGCTCATCACTCCTTCATTTCCAAAAAAACACCAAAAAAAGCTTTTTTTTTAAAGGTTAAATTTTTTTTTTTCTAAATTATTCGAGTTAATTTATTATTTTTGGCAAGAGAAAATAATTTCAGAAAAGAAATATTATTCAGCCTAAAATAATAAACCAAAAAAATGATCAGATACAAGTCTAAAAGATTAAAAATATTTTTTTTATTTTCTATACTCTTGAATATTTGGTCATGCAATAGTACAAAATGGTTGGCTCGTGAACAATATTTATTAGTTGAAAATAAAATAGTAATGGAGCATAGTGATCTGAAAAAAACAGATTTAGAACCTTACATTCAACAACATCCTAATCGAAAAACGATGGGTGTTATGTTTCATCTACATATTTATAATTTGGTAGACCCCGAAAAAGAAGCCATTCGTGAAGAAAAACGTATCCTAAAAGAAGATAAAATGAATGCGCGCCGTCGGAGTAAAGGCAAAGAAAGCAAACACCGCTTCAAAATTACCCGCTGGCTACGGAGTATTGGCGAGAGACCAGTGATTTACAGTAATATATCAAAAACAAAAACGATTCGTCAAATGAATCTTTTTTTACGCAATAAAGGCTATTATTTTGCTGATGTGAAAGACTCAGTTCTCAAAAAGAATAAAAAGATCACCCTTTTTTACTTAGTTAATCCCCAAGAAGCTTACCGTGTCGATACCATTATTTATGCCATCGAAGATCCTGCCATTGATACGATTAATCAACAAAATATCAAAAAATCATTTTTGAAAAAAAACATGCCATTAGACGTGGATTTGCTACAAAATGAACGCAATCGAATTGCGGAGATTATGCACAATAATGGGTATTTTTCGTTCTCGAAAGAATATATTTTTTTTGATATTGACACCAGTAGTGGAACAAGTTTTGTGAAATTAACACTTGGAATTAAAAATCCTCAAAAAAAAAACAGTCCCGAATCGGAAGATTTTCATTATCGTTACAGAATAAACAATCTTTACGGTTATACCGATTATAATCCCAAAGAAGCACTTGCATTAGAGCAAGCGTATTTTCAAAAACTGGATACCGTGGCGACGGATGAAATGTTTTTTCTGGTCGAAAATGGAATGAATTATCGAAAAAATACGATTATTCGTGGATTAAGTTTTGGAACGGATAGCCTTTTTCGGAAAGACAATGTAAAAAACACCTACAAATATTTATCTAGTTTGCAGAATTTTAAGCTGATAAATATTGAATTTGACGACTCGCCACGCTCAAATCCTGACAGCCTACCGAATTTAAAATACCTCGATTGCCACATAAAACTCGCACCTTCGCCTAGACAGTCGCTTACCTTAGAATTGGAGGGGAGTAACTCGTCAGGAAAATACGGCATGGCGAGTAGTATTTTGTATAGAAATCGCAATCTGATTCGTGGAGCAGAAATTTTTGATGTGAAATTAAAATGGATTTTGGATAATAAGGAAGGAATTGCATTGCGAGACGATAAATACTTTAACACGGTAGACATAGGAGTTTCGGCAGGAGTGATTATTCCACAATTTGTGTTCCCATTTAAAGCCGAAGAGCTAAACAAGCGGTATGCCCCGAAAACGACACTACTTGCGGCTTATATTCATCGTGAAACTTCCGAATTTTCACTTTCTACCGCCAATTTTGCCGCAGGTTATTATTGGAAAGGAGAACACAGCACTATTCATCAAGTTAAATTAATCGATTTTTTCTCTACAAGGCTTCTCAATGTCGATTCGGCATATTTTGCCCGAAGCCTTACCGATGGTAGCTTTGAGCAGAATTTTGACCATATTATTCCTGCAGGAAATTATTCAATTACATTCAATAATCAGAGATTAAACAAACAGCAAAATTTTATTTATTCAAAATTTAATATCGAGCTGGCAGGTAATTTGGTGAATTTATACAATAAAAAATTTGATAACCCCAAAAAAGGCTTTGGCGATTTATTCGAAAATATTTTCTATTCCATTTATTCCAATTTCGATGAAGAAACACGTAATAATCTCGTAGAGAGCCAAGTGTCTGATTTCAATGCAACAGGTGTCGAATATTATACCTTATTCGATCGCTTGTATTATCAATACATTCGGAGTGATATTGATTTTCGATATTATCAAATAATGAACGATCGGAACAAAATTGTGTATCGCTTATTTCTTGGCTCTATTTATCCGTATGGCAACGAATCGAGCACACCATTTTCGAGACAATATTATGCAGGCGGAGCAAGTGGAGTAAGGGCTTGGCGTGCACGTACGCTTGGTCCTGGCACACTCAACGCAGACTCGTATGAAGAACTAACTGGCGAAACCGAAATCCCATTTTATAACCGTTATGGCGACATAAAAATTGAATTAAACTGGGAATATCGCTTTAAATTTTTCCCGATGTTCGAGAGTGCATTTTTTGTAGATGCAGGTAACGTGTGGACTTGGGGCGGCTGGGACGAAACAGCTTTCGACAGTTCTACTTTTTACAAAGAGTTGGGACTTGGTGCTGGTTTGGGCTTACGCTTAGATTTCTCATTTTTTGTTTTTCGGCTTGATGTGGCAGCCAAATTATACGATCCTGCCTACGATTTAGGCGATCGCTGGCAAACTTGGGACACTTTTCGCTTTCCAAATTTAGCATATAATTTTGGTATTGGTTATCCATTTTAAAATTTTCAATTAATTTGATTGAATTTAAGGAACGCAAATAAAAAACAACTAAATGTTAATAATTTATAAAACAAAAAACACATGAAACAAAACATTTTATTTATCACACTAATTTTAACGCTTATGGGAGCTTGCACATCCAAACAAAAAGTGGATACAATAGTGATTAATGCCACAGTTTACACCATGGATAGTACTTCAAGTATTACTGAAAGTTTTGCTATCAAAGATGGTTATTTTGTGGCAGTTGGCTCAAACAAAGAAATTGGTGATCAGTATGAATCGGATCAAATTATTGACCTAAAAGGAAAATTCGTATATCCAGGGTTTAATGATGCACATTGCCATTTTTATGGTTATGGATTAAACCTACAAAATACAGATTTGGTGGGAACAAAATCATTTTTCGAAATTTTAGACCGTCTTCAATCTCACAGCGAAAACTATGAAACAAGCTGGATTGTGGGGCGTGGCTGGGATCAAAACGATTGGGAGGTAAAAGAATATCCAACCAACGAAAAATTGAATGAATTATTCCCAGATAAACCCGTATACCTTACTCGTATTGATGGACATGCAGCTATCGTAAATCAAAAAGCCCTAGAATTGGCAGGCATTACACCAGAAACAAGTATCGAAGGAGGAGAATTTATTCAACAAAATGGCGTGCTTACAGGTGTATTGATCGATAATGCCATGGAGTTTGTCCGAAAACATATTCCTGAACCATCGGATAATGAAAAAGTACAAGCGTTCATCAATGCACAAGCAAATTGTTTTGAAGTAGGATTAACATCCTTGAGCGATGCAGGTTTAGACAAAAGTGTTTTACTGTTAATGGATAGTTTAAACCAATCCAATGATCTGAAAATGAGAGTGAATGCATGGCTTGCCGATAATGTTGAAAACATAGATTATTTTATGAAAAATGGTATGTTTAAGACCGATTATTTGCACATCGGGACGATAAAATTGTATGCCGATGGCGCATTAGGCTCAAGAGGTGCAAAAATGATCGAGCCTTATTCTGACGATCCAAATAATACAGGTTTAATCGTTACCCCGCCAATGCACATACGTGAAATCTGCCAATTGGCTTACGAGCATGATTTTCAAGTAGCTACACATGCTATCGGCGATTCTGCCAACCGATTGATGCTCCATATTTATGGTGAAGTATTGAAAGGAAAAAATGATAGACGCTGGCGAATAGAGCATTCACAAGTTGTGAATCCTTCTGATTTTGAGTTGTTTGGGAAATATTCCATCATTCCATCAATACAATCGACACATGCCACTTCAGACATGTACTGGGCACAAGACAGAGTTGGCGAGGAACGAATAAAAGGCAGTTATGCTTATCAAACACTTTTACAACAAAATGGCTGGATTCCAAATGGAACAGACTTCCCAATCGAGCATATTAATCCACTTTATGGCTTTTATGCTTTTGTAACACGCCAAGATCACCAGCAGTTTCCCGAAGGTGGCTTCATGCCCGAAAATGCCCTCACTAAAGAGCAAGCCTTACGTGCAATGACGATTTGGCCAGCAATGGCAGCAATGGAAGAAAATGAAAAAGGATCGATAGAAGCCAATAAATTTGCCGATTTTGTGATTTTTGATCAAGATTTTATGAAAATTAACACGAAAGATATAATTAACTTAAAAGTACAAGCAACTTTCAGTAATGGAGTAGAGGTTTATTCATATAAATATTGAAAAATTAGGCTGAAAAGCATAAATTTCAGACTTCGTCTGTTTTGATGTTTTTTTTTGAACAAATTATCAATATAAATCAGTGAGTTACGCCTAAATACGTAAATTACATCAAACAGTATAATAAAACAGACGAAGTCTGAATTTAAGCCATTATTTTTTATTACATTAGCAAAAAAAAATATAGGTCAAAAGACCGCCCCTCATTGTTTTATCGATTTTAAATTCATCACAAAAAAATGGAAAAAAAGAAAATTTATTGGAAAGATGCTTTAGAACAATTATCAGAAAATAAAGAAATTACATTGAGCAATATTAATTTCAAGCATGAATTAATATCACTACCTAATGCTTTGAAATTCAAAGAGTTAGGGGTTAATATTCCGAATAAACAAGTTGATTTTGATTATGATGTACTTGGATATAGCGAAGAAAATGATCAAATTTCGGTACAAATACTTTCGACAAGAGAGATTGATTATTGGGATGAAATCGAACGAGGAGTTTTTGTAGCTTATGACGAAAAAGGACAAGCTGCCATGATAGAAATAGAACAAATTCACGATAAAATTTATCAATTCATAAAAGACAAAATAGCTGAAGAATAAGATCTTCAAGCTAACAAAAAACGGATAGTCTCTCAAGCACAAACTTGAATTTTGTCAGTTTTTTTTTGGAACAATCCCTAAGTATTTCAATTAGTTATACTGTTTATTTTTTTTATGGAACTAAAGCTCGTCATACGATAAATACCATAAAAAAAGCCGATTTAATGAAAATCGGCTTTTTTTTATGGTTACTAAGTAATGTTTTCTACTATTGAGTTGCTTACTTTCTTGAACAAAACTGTTACAATCAATAATTATTACAACATTTTAGTATAAATAACACAAGTGTTTAATTTGCTTTTTTCTTTTCTTTATTGTGTTTTTTGATGTAATTATCCAAAGCCAAAGTCATTGATGGAGCTTTGGGCATAGGTACTTGAATGTCAATTTTTAAACCAGCTTCTTTTATTGCTTTAGTTGTCGAAGTTCCAAAAGAAGCAATTTTCGTGTCATTTTGTTTAAAATCAGGAAAATTACTGAATAATGATTTTATACCTGTTGGACTAAAAAAGACCAAAATATCATAATTCACATCCCCTAAGTCGGATAAATCGGAGCTAACTGTGCGATAAAATACGGCTTTTGTGTATTTCAGCTTTTTTTTGTCTATTTTTTTTAGTGTAGTAGAACTGTGTTGCTCTGACAATGGCAATAAAAACTGTTCGTCTTTATGTTTCAATGTAATAGTCAATAAATCATCGAAACTATTTTTTGCAAAGAAAATCTTTCGTTTTCGATACACAATATATTTTTGCAAATAGACAGCAATGGATTCTGACACACAAAAATATTTCATTTCATCAGGAATTGTCAAGCGAAGATCTTTTGCTATACGAAAAAAATGATCTGCGGCAATTCTACTAGTAAAAATAATTGCAGTGTGATCTAAAATAGAAATTTTTTGTTGCCGAAATTCTTTAGACGATATACCTTCAATGTGTATAAAAGGGCGGAAATCAATCTTTACATTGTTTTTTTTTGCTAAGTCAAAATAGGGAGACTTTTCGGAACTTGGTGCTGGTTGTGATACTAAAATTGTCCTTATTTTCAATGTTTTTCGTTTTAAATGAATTTTTATTTGGTTACTAAATTGATAGTATCCAAACTATCTAATTGATTATAAGTATGTTCAATAATTTACCCATTACTAAAACAGGTAATATTTCGAGGGCACAAAGGTATAAAATCAAATAGAGAATCGGAAATTGTTTTTTAAGAATTATTCTTAACTCTCTAAATAGCCTTAATATATAAATGACACTTATTAATGCTAGCCCTAAAAAGAATATTACTTCTTGAATAATCTCGGTCATGTAAGGAATTGCAATAATTATTGGAAATAAAAACAGACCTAAGCCTTTATTAAAAATAAGTATTGTGCTATTCAAATTGGCGGTCATTGCTCGTAAGCCTAACAATTCACCGAGAAAGCGATAAATAAAATATTTACCTGCGTAAATAACAATAATTATACCAGTTAAAAAAGT
>JAOZTL010000080.1 GCA_029942205.1 Bacteroidales bacterium
TATTGAAAATCGTAAAGTTTAAAATGTATGCCTATAAAATAAATAAAGAGAGATAGATTTAAACTAAAGAGTAAAATGAGTAGATTAGAAGCTCTGTTATTCATAATGTTAGATTCTCTCAAGAATTTGGTGAATTCCTTTAAACTAATGAGTGAAAAGATTGTTTTTTGGATATAATTAGGGTGCAAAGTACGCAACAATGCCAATAATCCGAAGCCGAGTAGAATTACTAATAAGCTCCAATCTGAATAAATTTTATCGGATGGTTTAATCGTTTTTTCGGAAGTTTTAGCTTGTTTTTCGGTTATTTGCACAACACTATCGGGTGTGCTTTTTTCTACGTTGAAGCTTTGTGTTAAACTATCCGAAACCGTTTCACGAATGGTATCAATGTCAGAAACGATATGCTCGCTACTGTCTGGCTCAATAATATAAATAGTGGAATCAGTACTTAAATCGCTAACAATTTGCTGATTCGTATCAATTTCGGTATTTACGAGAACAGAATCGGACGTTTCTGAAAGCGATTCGGTATTTTCTTGTGTTTGCTCAAAATTAAAACTTTGCGAAAATTCATTGTCTACAAGCGTTTCCGTATTTGTGTTGGCATAATAATACGACGAAAAATCAACGGTTTCATCAAAATTTAAACTGTCTTTCTTTATTTTTGTTTGTATAATTTCTTGCTCCGAAAAAATGGGAATAGGCTTATTTACAGACAAATTTGTTTGTGCATAATAAAAGCTAGATACATCCAAGCCTGCATTATAATTTTGTCGAAATTTACTTGAAAGTATTCCTTGTGGAGCATGCCAATTTTTCGGAAAAAATGCCGTTTGTTTTAATTCTATGGCATAAAAATAAGATGAAAAATCGATTCCTGCATTGTAATTTTGATGATAAAAGCTGGTGAGTGGAGGTGTTAATTGAAAAACAGGTTTCGTTATCGCATTTTTTATACTCTTTTGTGCATAAAAAAAACTAGTTGAATCTACTTGATTACTAGTAAGTTCGTTCTGTTGAAGATTTTGAAAATTCGTATTTTTGGGAAACTTGTTGGGCAAATTCATTAATTTATTAAAATTGCTATTAATTTTACAGCTTCTATGTTTAGCTTCTAAATTTTTTGCAAAGGTATACATTATTTTGAGATTAGAGAATTTTGTTAAAAAGTTAATGCTCAAAATTTCAATATTATTTTTGAATACTAAATACAACAGTTCGTTAAATTATGAATTATGAATTATGAATTATAAATTAAAACACAGATTTTCAACGACTTATCTTAAACAAACAATACTTTTCAATTTTATGTAAATCAAATACATACAGAAACTTAACGAACCATTGAAATAAAGATTTCGTTTTTAACTAAAGTAAATATATCAAAATTCTGAGACAAAAAAAAATGAATAAACAAATCGTATTACATCCAGATTATTACCAAATAGATGCATTATTGAGTGCCGAAAATAAGCTTATCCGAAATTCTGTGCGAGATTGGGTCGATCGGCGTGTAAAGCCAGTTATTGATGATTATGCTCATCGACACGCAAATCCCGAATTTATGATGCGTGAAATGGGCGAATTGGGAGCATTGGGCCCATTTATTCCTACCAAATACGGTGGTGCAGGCTTAGACCAAATGGCTTATGGTTTGATTATGCAAGAGTTAGAGCGTGGCGATTCGTCGATACGTTCATCGGCATCGGTACAGTCATCTTTAGTGATGTACCCTATTTTTGCGTTCGGATCGGAAGAGCAGAAGCAGAAATTTTTACCAAAACTTGCCGCTGGCGAATGGGTAGGCTCGTTTGGGCTTACAGAGCCGAATCATGGCTCAGATCCTGGCAGTATGGAATCGAAAATAGTGGATAAAGGCGATTATTTTGAATTAAATGGGAGTAAAATGTGGATTACCAATTCACCTGTTTGTGATTTGGCGGTTGTATGGGCAAAAGACGAGGCAGGCAAGGTGCGTGGGCTTGTTGTTGAACGTGGAATGGACGGTTTCACAACTCCCGAAATACACCAAAAATGGTCGTTGCGGGCTTCTGCTACTGGCGAACTTGTTTTTGATAATGTGAAAATTCCAAAAGAAAATATTTTGCCAAATATTAAAGGTTTAAAAGGTCCAATGATGTGCTTAAACTCAGCACGATACGGAATTGCATGGGGAGTAATTGGGGCTGCTGAAGATTGCTATGCCACAGCTTTGCAGTATTCGGTTGAACGTAAGCAGTTTAATAAAGCAATTGCATCGTTTCAATTAACACAAAAGAAATTGGCAGAAATGCTAACAGAAATCACCAAAGCACAGTTATTGATCTGGCGTTTAGGCACATTGCGCAACGAAAACACAGCCACGCCAGCCCAAATATCGATGGCAAAACGCAACAACGTAAACATGGCACTTCAAATTGCTCGTGAAAGCAGGCAAGTACTTGGTGCAATGGGGATTTCGGGCGATTTCCCGATCATGCGACACATGATGAATTTAGAGTCGGTGATTACTTACGAAGGCACGCACGATATTCACATGTTGATTACAGGATTGGATATTACTGGAATTGCGGCATTCAAAGGCTAATGTCTTCAACCTGTTTAATATTGCCTACGTACTTATAAAAAAAACGCTCATAATAAATAACTTATCAATAAATAATTACAAACTTTTATTTCACTCAATAATATAGATTTACAGAATTGCGTAAGCAACAGTAAAATTTCGTGTAAATTACGGTAAGATTTCGTTATTTACACAAAATTTCACTGTTTTTTTTTGCATCCAGCCAAGCAATCATTCCTCCTTTTAACGTATAGACATTGTCCAGTTTGTGTCGATTCATCAACAATAAAGTGGCAAAAAAACTATCATTCCCATGCTGACAAAATAATACAACGGGGCAGTCTTTTCGGATGCGTGTTGTTGTTTTTTCTAAGTCAAGAAAAGAAATGTGTAAGCTATTTTCTATTTGTGATTGTGAACGTTCAAATTCGGTACGAATATCGATTAATTGAATAGTTTCATGCTCATCAATCATTTTTTTTAATCCAGGAACGCTTATGCTTTTCGGATTTAAGTTTATTACTGCTTGTTCCATAAAAATGTTCGTAATCTTGTAATGTTTTAATGTTAAAATTATCAGGATTTTTTGTAATATTAATGTAGTAAGCTCGCATGTTCAGCATGTTGAAAAACATAATTTCACCAGAAATTACTTGTCCAATGCCTGTAATTATTTTAAACACTTCAGCCGCTTGAATCGAACCAATAATGCTTGGTGTAAATCCTTGAGTTCCAGTATTTTCAGTAATTTTTAGTTTAATAAAATCAGGCGATTCAGGGTAAATACAGCGATAACTAGGTCCGCCTTGATAATTATAGACAGAAATTTGTCCTTCATATTTATATAAAGACCCAGAAACTAGAGGTTTGTTTAAAATAATGCATGCATCATTTAACAAGTAGCGAGTAGGAAAATTATCACTACAATCCACCACAATGTCGTAGTTTTTGATGATGTTTAATGCTCGGTTATCCGTCAAAAAAGTATTGTGAATTTGTATTTTCACATCCTTATTTAGCTGTGTCAATTTGAGTTGTGCAACAATCGCTTTGTGTTTCCCGATGTCGTTGTCGGCATACAGAACTTGACGATGTAGATTGCTATCTTGCACCAAATCATTGTCGGCAATACCAATGATACCAATGCCTGCCGCCACTAAATATTGCAATACAGGCACTCCCAAACCGCCAGCACCTACCACTAGCACACTAGTCGATTTTATTTTCAATTGCCCTGCCTCGCCTAATTCGGGCAACATCAATTGCCTGTCGTATTTTCTTAATTCACGTGCCGATAGCATAATATTAATCGTACATTTGATTTTTTATAAATCCCTAATTGCAATAACTTTGCGTAAGCCACATCAAAAAGATCAAAGATCTTATGCGTTTTTGTTGCAGGTCAAAGATATAAAAAATAAAGACTTAGCCCAAAATCATTCTTACAACGAAACAGTTTATTGTTTAAATTTAATTAAACAACAAACTGTTTCCTTTTTTTGATTTTGAAATAAGTCTTATTTTTCAATTCACCTATCGAAAGACAAGTATATTTGTGAACAACAGGTTTAAAATATTAGAAGTCAATAACCGTTAAACCTACACTGAATGGGTACAATTCAGGACCTTTATTTGCCTCGAATAGAGGTACTAAGCTATAATTTGCAAATAAGCGAATTTTTTGAAAGCCAATGCGAGCAGTAAGTCCATAGCGTAATGGGTTTAATTGCTTATCACCTTTTATTTTGTCTTTAAACTCGTTGCCCTCTATTTCATAAAACTGTTTTGTTTTAGAGAATAATTTAATTCCACCAACCACGCCAGCTTGAAAATGCACACGACGACCTTTGGGTGTTACAGGAAGTTGAAATTCGAGTAATAACGGCACATTCATGTAGAATGTATTCAACGAGTTTTTTGAGTAATCCTTTACTGCTAGGTCTTGCAATTCACCGATTATTACACCATTAGCATCTTCTACGAGATTAACATTTTGTTTTAAGTGAAAAGCGTTCCATTCAATACCCATTCCTGTTGTTAATCCTATTTTATCGGAATAAAGCGGAATGTTAAATTCCATAAAATTGATTGTATACGACCATGATTTTGCGTAATCTTGCTCCATAAATCCACCATCGGCAGGTAGCTCCATGCTAAAGTCTTTATTTAGGTAACTATTGAAACCTACCTCAAAACCAGCCCAATGTCCATCAAACTTTTTATGTGAATAGTCTTTGTTTTCATAGTTTAAATTATAATCATGTTCTTCATTTTCATTCATATTTTCTATTTGCTCTTCAATATCGTTAATTCCCTCTTCGAACGCCTCTATTTCTTTTTGGTTTTCACGAATTTCCGATTCCATAGCTTTTACTTCGCCTCGTAAATTAATTTCTTCTGCTTCTAATGCTTTACGTTCAGATTCGGTAAGTGTCGAATTTTCTGCTTTTACATTCAATTCGCCTACTTTTGCTTCCAAAACTTCTATTTTTGCTTCTTTTTGGGCTATTTTCACTTCTGTTTTTTGAATTTCACGCTCAAATTCGAGCAAACTAGCTTCTAAATTATTTTTTGCTGAGCTATTTTCAACAATAATATATTGTTTATTTCCTATTTTTATTTTGGTAGTATCTCGGTCTTGTGCCAGAACAGGAAAGCTAAAGCAAGCGACTAATATGAATAAAATTGCCTTTTTCATGAGTTGTTGAGTTTTAAGTTATGATAATTTATTAAATAATTTAAACGGTAAAAAATAAATAGATAACCGTTTTATTGTGTTTGGTGGTAAGACGGATGAGCCTCTAAATTTGTTACAGAAAAAAATTTTTTTTTATTTTAAATCGAAATATCAAAGAGCAATTACCTAGAAATAAGGAATTTTGATGTTTTTTTTATATCTTTGCTTTATCAATGCTTAGGTATCTGATCAATATCATTTATGCATTGTTTTTACAAATTCAGGTCGAAGATCTTAAAAAGGTGGATAAAATTAGCCTTACATTAATAATTCTGAATAATATAGAATTTATAGAAATGAGCAACACCAAATAGGTCAAAGACCTTAAATGCAGAAAAATTCCTATGGCAAAAAAAGAAAAAGTAAAGCAAAAGATAATCACAAGAGCATCGGAGATATTCAGTAAATACGGCTATCGGAAAACAACGATGGATGATATTGCCGAAAAAAGTGACATGGGAAAAAGCTCTATTTATTACTATTTTCAGAGTAAAGAACAGATTTTTCAGGCAGTAGTATTACAAGAAGCTATTATTTTTCGTCAAGAAATAATGACTGCTATTGATAAACAAGAAAACCCATTTGAGAAATTAAAAGCCTATGTACTCACACGTACACAAATCGTTCATCGCTTGGTGAATTTTGATAATGCCTTGCAAAATAAGAAATTAATGGTGCTCGATTTTGTTGGTCGATTAAACAATTTATACAATACCGAAGAAGTGCGATTATTCCAAAAAATACTACAAGAAGGAAAAGACATAGGAATATTCAAAGAATACGATTCGGAGCTGGCAGCCAAAGCTATTGTGATGGCAATGAAGGGGATGGAGCGAAATTTCATGCTGCATCACGATGATCCAAATTTAAACCGCAAAATTGATCAAATAATTGATATTATTCTGTATGGAATAGCGAAAAAATAAAAAAAGGATGGCTGCATTTTATTTATTTTTAGAAAATAAACAAAAAATAAAATTAGACGACAAAAACGAAATTCACCGTGGAGGCGAAGGACGGATTCTTACCGTTGCTGCCAGAAAAGACAAAGTTGCCAAAATATACCACCAAGGCATTCCGACGATTAGTACCGATCAGCATCGCTATTTATCGACATTAGACAGGGATTTGTTTGTGATTCCTCAAGAATTACTTTTTGATGTATCAGGGCAAATTAAAGGTTTTTTGATGGAATATCTGGGTGCACATTTTTTTCCTATTTCTACCATTTTCAATAAGAATTTCTGTACCCGCAATGGCATCGATCATGCAACCAAACAGCACATTGGACAATCGTTGATCAAAGCCATGCAATATGCTCATTCTCAGAAAGTAATCATCGGTGATTTTAATCAATACAATATTTTGGTTACTACGCAGGGTGAAACAAAATTAATCGATACAGACTCCTACCAAACGCCTAGCCATCAGCACTCAGGCATGTTACTGGATGATATTCGAGATTATTTGTATGGTGGGCTCGTTTCGCAAAACAGCGATTTTTTCGCCTTATCCGTTATTTTGTTTTATCAATTTACGCATACGCATCCATTCAAGGGAATTCATAAAAAATATAAAAGTTTATCGGACAGAATGATACACAAAATTCCGATTTTCAGTGCCGATCCTAATCTGAAAACTCCAAAATGCTACGAAGCAATAGCCAAAGCCAATTTACAGACACAATTTACACGCCTTTATGTTGCTGGTGAACGTTTTTTGATGAATTTGAAAGGCATCAGCGGACGCATTAGTACGAAAATAAAAACAATTCCTATAACCAAATTAGACCAAAAAGATTTGAGTGTGCATATTCTACTCGAAAGTAATAATATTCTCGACATCTTTTTTTCGGCACAAAAGGGCTTAATTGAAACGGCTACGCATTGGTTTGTTTTCGATACTGCAAACAAAGGCTATGCATCTAAAAAGCATGAAATCAAAAAAACGGATTGGGATAAATTAATTATTGGCTCGGAAAATATGCTTGCCATTCGTCAAAACCGCCTGTTTCACTACATTTCGGAAACAGAAATTGTAGAATTAACTAATTTCACCATTCCTGATAATGCCATTTTACATCAATCAGAAAATATCCTAATCGTTATTGGCAACGACGTGATGACTTGGCTTTATATAGACGAAATTTACAACCAATCGATACGAAACAAACGAACGGAAGTTTTTCAAGCTGGATTCAGATACCTTACTGGATTGGTGCAAAATGCTGGCGGTATTTATCGAATATTTTATAACACGGGCAAAGACATTGCAACGGTAAAACTAAACGAATCGGTGAAAGAAATTAAACAAAATCATCAAGTAGGGATTTTGCAAAGCATTGAAAATGACCATGTAAAAAATCGATATTTTAAAATAAAAGGCTTGCAGCTTGAGATTAGCTCCACAGAACTCGAATATAGCTACGACTTTACTTTTATGCCTACTTATGGCGGTGAGGGCTTTATTTTTGAGCCAAACGACAATAGAATCAATATCGTCCGAACGCAAGATTTCAAAACAATATCGACCATGGAGGCTCTTTTTGTTACCGAACAAAGTAAACTTCAATATTGCCAATCGGGCATTATCGCATGGGAGGGCGACAACGTATATTTATTAAATAAAAAATAAGGTCTTCATCTTTTGATGTGGCTTACGCAAGGTCTTTGATCTTTTTGATGTGGCTTACGCACTTTAAGTCTCTAGCAAATTTATTTGATTGTATCCGTCAATAGTTCGTTAAGTTTTTCTGTAATTGCCTAATAGCCATATTGATAAATGATAAATATTTATTTGGATATTAGTACTCGCAAGCTACTGTTTATCAGTAAAATAATCATAAATTAGAAATATGAAAAAAATACTTATTAGCACTCTTTTATTAATCTTTTCTGTTCATTTAATTGGGCAAAAAATAAAATATAAAGATATAAAAGATGATTATTCGATAAATAATTATTCACAAAAAATAAATCAGCCAAAATATTCAACAGCAGTAGCAGGAATATGCACTTATATCTTACCAGGTCTTGGTCATATTTATATTGGAGAACCATTGAGAGGTGCTTATTTTTTTGGAGGCGAATTGCTTGCTGCTGGTGTTTTTGTTTCAGGACTAACAATGTTTATGACAGTAGATAAATCGACAGGAAAATCGAGTTATGGAGCAAGAACAGTTTTAATTACTGGAATATTATTGTCAAGTATTACTTATTTTTATAGCCTTTATGATGTCATCAAAATTACAAAAATAAAAAATCTTGCTTATCAAGAAAAAAATATATCCATGAACCTTTCTCCAAATTTACGTTTCATGCCGTTTGATAATAACTTTAAATCAGCCACTTACGAACTGACACTTCGCATTAATTTCTAAATCCGACCACGCTAAAAAAGAAAAGCCTTAACTATTAGATAGTTAAGGCTTTGTTTTGTTGTCTCACTAGGGCTCGAACCTAGACTCTTCTGAACCAAAATCAGATGTGTTGCCAATTACACTATGAGACAGTCTTTGCGATTGCGGTGCAAAAGTATAAACAAAAAATTAGTTCGCAAATTTTTTCTTAAAAAAAACAGTAATAAATTCTATTTTTTATTTACTTGCATGTATTTATCTTGATAATCAATTGATTATGATTATTTGTTATCCATAAATTCATTCGTTATTTAGTATAAATAAGCGCATTTCAAGCTACGCATATAATTTTTCTGTCAAAAAAAATAAAATATTCGACTTAAATAGTACTTTTGTGCCTTTATTTTTATTAACAAACAGAGAATCTATACATTATGGTTTCCATAAAAAAAGCGATATTTCTTTTTCTTTTACTATTATTTATCTTTCCGTCTTATTCTCAATCGGATAGCACCACGATTTGCTTCAATTTTCGTGAACGACATTTTTTACGCACGATTCCAACTAGTGATTCGCTTATTTCTTTTCGATTTCAATTATTACCAAGTGCAGCACAGGGTTTTCGGCGAATAGCTTTATTGTCCGATTTTACAAAAAATGGGACGCAGTATGTAATTAATTCTTCGGTGCAACGCTATTACGATCAATATTCAAATTTTAGCCAAGAAACCGATTTGTTAAATTTATCGACAAATTTAACACAAGGCATTGCGAATCAAAATCCAAGCTACATACCCGCTTATACGCAAAAACTGATTGCTAATTTAAACGAAAAAGACCAATTGTATACAGCTTGGCGTGCACAAACGGTTCATGTGCAAAGTGAAGCTGAATTGTATGAACTCACAAAACGTAATACACGCCAAATGATTGATTTGGGCTATACCGATTTAGGGACAGATTTATTGCCTTTTATTTCGGTATTGATGCAAGAACAGCACATTTTCCATTACGACCCCAAGCGAGTGCTGGCGTTAGACAAAGCAGCGTTGGGCGTTG
>JAOZTL010000081.1 GCA_029942205.1 Bacteroidales bacterium
AATGGAGCTTCCGAAAGAGGAGGCAAAAAATAAAGTAGATTTTTCGGGTGAATCAGAAAAAGTAAAATGCTTAATTATCGGTTCGGGACCAGCAGGCTACACCGCAGCCATTTATGCCGCACGTGCCAACATGAAACCAGTTATGATCCAAGGCATGGAGCCTGGCGGACAATTAACCACCACCACCGAAGTAGAAAACTTCCCTGGATACCCCGAAGGCGTTACAGGCCCTGTGATGATGGAAGACTTGAAAGCACAAGCCGAGCGTTTCGGTACAGACATTCGTTGGGGAATGGCTACGGCTGTCGATTTCTCAACACCTTTGCACCACAAGGTAATTGTAGACGATAAGCAATTGATCGAAGCAGAAATCGTGATTCTTGCAACTGGTGCTACTGCAAAATATTTGGGTCTTGAGAGTGAAGACAAATTTAAGGGTTCGGGCGTATCGGCTTGTGCGACTTGCGATGGATTTTTCTACAAAGGGAAAAATGTGGCGGTTGTTGGTGGCGGTGATACTGCTGCCGAAGAAGCTGCATACTTGGCTGGATTGGCAAAAAAAGTATTCTTGATCGTGCGTAAGGATTACATGAGAGCTTCCAAAGCCATGATTGCACGTGTAGAGAATACCGAAAATATCGAAGTGTTGTATCAGCACAACACCAAAGAGGTGGTAGGCGATCAGGCGGTCAATGGTGCTATTCTGATCAAAAACCAAGGCAAAGCCAACGAAAAAGAGGTACGTATTGATATTGATGGCTTTTTTGTGGCCATTGGGCATAAGCCAAATTCGGATGTGTTTGCGAGCTTTGTAGAAACTGACGAAACGGGCTACGTCAAAACTATTCCTGGCTCATCACGTACCAATGCCGAGGGCGTATTTGCTTGTGGCGATTTGCAAGATTCTATCTACCGCCAAGCAATCACAGCGGCAGGATCGGGCTGCATGGCTGCCTTAGATAGCGAACGCTATTTAGCCGAAAAAAAAGACTAAGGTCTTCGACCTTCTTGATGTTCTCACGAGGTCTTCGACCTTCTTGATGTTCTCACGAGGTCTTCGACCTTCTTGATGTTGCTCACGAGGTCTTCGACCTTCTTGATGTTGCTCACGCACGCTTTAAAAATACCCAAAGGTTTTTCGGCATTATGAAAATTGCGTGAAGAAATTTTATTTGATTTTCCGTTAAAAAAGAAAAAACAACACATTAAACTCTTCCATACGCTTGATAATCTTGTATGAAAGTCATGCTCGTGCGTAAGCCTCATCAAAAGCTCGAAGAATTACCAGATACGAAAATCATAATGAATATTTTCACGTCGAGTGGTAGGCGTTTGTAGCCCTCTTGTGAGTTTGCTCACTCGCTGTTGCACGTACTGTTGCAATTCACTAATCACAATTTGTTTATCCCGATTAAGATCCGCCGTATTCTCTCGCAACGATTTTAGCAACACGTAAGTAAACACACCATTTTTCACTTTATCCGATTCGTAGGCATACTCTGCCGCACCAGCCGACGAAATGATGATCGCACCAGAACCTCTTCGCAAATCAGCAAATAACTCTTTCATCAAGCGAAAAGAATTATCCGTTCCGAGTGTTTTTTTGCTTGTTGTACTGACGGTGATAGCACGTGCATTCACATTTTTGCTCAATGCTTGTTTATTAACATAATAATCTTCGGCATCAAACTCTCCACTGTGGCAAGCATCCACAAAAATCACTTTCTTACGAGCAGGAATCCCGTCCAGCATTTGCTCCAAATCATGAAACAAAAGCCCTTTGTCTGATGGATTATTGGCATCAATATCGGTAGTGGCAATGTAATAATCGTATTCGCTATCGAACATGCCATGTGCTGCCACAAAGAAAATTACCAGATCATTTACTTTCGTATTTGCCATTTCTTTTTTCAAAGCCAAAATATTTTCCCGAGTAGCATCTTTATCTAATATTTGTATAACATTCACCTCATCAAATTCCGTTTTAGATTCTTGAATCAGCTTAGCTAAGTCTTTGGCATCCTTTGCCGCATATTTCAAATCATAAGCATCATTAACATAATCGGATACCCCGATGGCATACAAATAAAGACTTTGTTTTCGTTCGCTGTCGGTACTGATAACGAATATCATTTCTTTGAGCGATTCCACGCCTTTTTCGTTCATCACCGAAAGCTCTATCCGATTCTCTCCTTCCGATAACTCTACCGTAATTTTATCTTTTAATTGTGTGGCTTTAGCATTCTTTTTGGTAAGACCTTGTTGTCCGTATATCGGCACATCGTTTATCCATACCAATATTCTGTCAAGTAAATATTTGGAATCGGAAGCTTCTATTTCGAGTGTGATTTTTTGAGCAGCACTAGCAAACTCGATGTCGTGTCGGTTGGTTATTTTTATGGATGGCAGATTATAATCTTGGTTGAATGAGTTTTCGTTAAATCCCATTTTCTTCAATCGTTTTTGATAAGCCCTATAAAAAGCATCTTGCAGTTCTTGCGAAGCCATACCTATTCGTTTGGCTATAATATCGGGGCGATTCAGTCGCAAATCGAATTGTTCGAAAGGGTACAGTTTTGTACCATTAATTTTGAATCCAATACCGCTGAGGGCATCTTTTGATCCAGAATAATAATTATCGGGCGTAACAAAAATGTAATCTTCCAAATCAATGGCTATGCAGGACGCTATTTCGGTGCAATGATCCAAATCCCAAATCTTGAGCATGCCATCATCGCTTCCGCTATACAAAATATTTTTATTGCCATAAAAGCTAACTGCTTGCACATTTTCAATATGCCCCAATAACTTGCAAAGGTGATTTTGCGTTTGGATATTCCATGCATGCACGGCATAGTCGCTTTGTTCGACACTACTCCCTCGTGAACTACTCGCAATGCGCTCGCCTTTACTGTCTTGACAAACGGATGAAATGGGACCAATATTCTCGGTAAAACAAGTATCGATTGTCCAGTCGTTTGTTTGTATCAAACATACCGAATTGTCAAAACTGCCTGTTACAAGGTATTTATCATCACTAGTAAAAAATAAATCTGAAGCTCCCAGTAGTGGGTGTACATCGGTAATGCTAATGATTTCTTCTGTTTGGAGGTTTTTTACTTTGACCCCACCAAGCCCCAATGCACTGATAGCAATGTACTCAAAATCATTACTCAGCGCAATTTGCTGATAACCCAGCTGTGGCGGTATGAATTTGTGTACTAATTTTTGTGATTTCAAATCAAAAATAGAAACATGAGCACTCATCTCCACAACGGCAATTTTGCTACCATCACCGCTAAATTGCATACTGCTTATTACGCCATAATTCATTGGAATTTCAGCAATGTATTTCTTTTGTTCAAAATCCCAAACCAGCAGAGCAGGCAGTTTTGAACCCTCCAAATTGATTCCTGCCAATGCAAGGTGATTTCCTTGTTGATTTATGGCTATTTTTTGTACGTAAGGCATCACCCAGTCAATTTGTTGCAATTCCATGTTCCAGATACGTAGATTCATATCGCTACATAAGGACGCTACATAAGGAAATTGCTGCGAAGCTTCAATCTGCTGAATGGCAGAGGCTCTGCTGTATAAATTCTTGACTGTTTCTCCATTTTTCCAATTTTTTAGCTCTATCGTATAGGAGTATTGCCTGTTTCGGTATTCACTAGAGTTGATTGCCATAAACTTCCCATCACCCGACAAATCAAAAATCGTAGAAAAAATAGAAATATTCGAGAGTTTTCGATTTATTTTCTGCTTCTTCAGATTCATTATACTTATTTCTTTATTCATCGGATTGTTAGGCGATTGATGCAGAATAACCAATTCGTCTGTTTTTTGATGAAATTTTAGATGCATTATTAATCCAAGTTGATTAATTTTATGAACGATTTTCCCTGTCTTCAAATCCCAAACACGAATTTCGTTGAAATTGAACAGTGCTACCAGAAATTTCCCATCTCGGCTGATTTCTACTCTCAAAACAGCAACATCACTCGCTTCCAAGTCTTTCACAAATGTTTTTGAATCCATATTATACAGTCGGAATTGATTATCGACCGTAACCACAAACAATTCTCTTGGTTTTGCTGGATTTATTTTTACCAATTTTACATACACATTATCATGAATCACTTCTTTTTTTGTGCTCAAATTAAATTCGGTAATATGATAATTGGAATTAAAATATACCATTTCATCTCCCAACACATCCATGGTCAAATAAGGCATTCCGTGTCCTGCCAGAAAACTATGCACTGGTTTTTCGGTAATTAAATCCCACACATTTATTTTCGCATTTTCGTCAGAGCTAATCAAGTATTTTCCATCTGCTGTAAATTCGATGCTTTGTACCCGCTCTTCACTTTTAGAGTCTGGCAACTTATTATTGATGGTCGTGATTTCTTTTCCCGAATTAACTTCCCATATTTTGATAAGGTGATTGGCACTCGTGCTGGCAATGTACTTTCCATTAGGAGCTACTGCCAAAGCGGTTATTACTTTTGAGTGCCCTGTGGTTACAACTATTTGAGGTGTTTGTGCATACAATTGTGCACAAAACAATAACGAAAGAATAATTAAAAAATATGATTTCATGGAGGTTCATTTTTAGGTTATCGACATTACGTAAAGTTTTCGATCTTAATAATACAAAAAAAAAGATAAAATCACAAGTCATTCATAAGTGCGTGAGCAACATCAAAAAGATAGAATACCTCTGACAAAAAATGCTTTAAAGCAAGACTTTTCTGCACTTTTGTCAGTTTTTTTTGCTTGGCACATGCTTTGAAAAGAGAGAGACAAATAATTATACAATTGAAGACTTTATCCGTTTAATTAAAAAAGAATAACAATGCAAACAGGAAAAATAAATGTAACTACTGAGAACATATTTCCGATCATTAAGAAATTTTTGTATTCCGATCACGAAATATTTTTGAGAGAATTAATATCAAATGCAGTAGATGCAACTCAAAAGCTAAAAACCTTATCGTCTTTGAATAAGTATGATGGAGAATTAGGCGATTTGACCATCGAAGTTAAAGTAGATAAAGAAGCAGGAACATTAACTATTTCGGATAAAGGAATAGGAATGACTGCCGATGAAATTGATAAATACATCAACCAAATTGCATTTTCGGGAGCCGAGGAGTTTGTCGAAAAATACAAAGATGACAAAAATGCCATTATCGGACATTTTGGCTTAGGCTTTTATTCGTCGTACATGGTGTCGAAAAAAGTAGAGATAAAAACCAAATCGTATCAAGACGGCGCACAAGCTGTTCGTTGGGAATGTGATGGTAGCCCAGAGTTTTCGATCGAGGATATTGAAAAAGAACAACACGGTACAGATATTATTTTGCATATCGACGACGACTCGAAAGACTTTCTCGAAGAGGCTAAAATAAACGAACTGCTTACCAAATACTCTAAATTCCTTCCTATACCTATCGCTTTTGGTAAAGAGCAAGAATGGAAGGAAGACAAAATGGTGGATACTGGTAAAATGAAGCTAATCAACAACACCAAGCCAGCTTGGGTGCGCAAACCTGCCGACTTGAAAGAGGAAGATTACAACAATTTTTATAAAGAATTGTACCCAGCTACAATGGACGAGCCTTTGTTTAATATTCACTTAAACGTTGATTATCCGTTCAATTTAACTGGTATTTTATATTTTCCTCGTATCAAAAATAATATTGAGGTACAGAAGAATAAAATACAATTGTATAGCAATCAAGTGTTTGTTACCGATTCGGTAGAAGGAATTGTTCCCGAATTTATGACACTATTGCATGGTGTGATCGATTCGCCAGATATTCCATTAAACGTGTCTCGTAGCTACTTGCAGAGCGATAAGAATGTGAAAAAAATATCAAGCCACATCACCAAAAAAGTTGCTGACCGTTTGAAAGAAATTTTTAATAAAAAACGTGAAGACTTTGAACAAAAATGGGATGATCTGAAATTATTCATTACTTACGGAATGCTTTCGGAAGAGAAATTCTACGAAAAGGTAGTTAATTTTGCATTATTCAAAAATATCGATAGTAAATATTTTACTTTTGAAGAATATAACACGCTAGTAAAAGAAAATCAAACCGATAAAAACAATAAAGTGGTGTACTTATACGCTACGGATGTTGAAGGACAATTCAGCTTTATTGATGCAGCCAAAGCTAAAGGCTATGACGTGATAGTGATGGACGGACAATTGGATTCGCATTACATCAACCATTTAGAGTCGAAACTTGAAAACATCTCATTTGTACGTGTAGATGCCGACGTGGTAGAGAAATTGATTCAGAAAGAAGACGGATTTGAGTCAAAATTGACTAAAGAGCAAGAGGATGATTTGCGCCCTGTATTCAATAGCCAAGTGCCAAACGGTAAGATCAACTATGCAGTTATGTTCGAGTCGCTTAGCGAAACGGATAACCCGATTATTGTTACTCAAAACGAGTTTATGCGTCGTATGAAAGACATGTCGGCTTTGGGCGGTGCTGGTTTTTATGGCGATTTGCCTGATAGCTACAACTTGGTAGTGAATGCTAACCACCCGTTGGTAACAAAAATATTGGACGACTCAATCAAAAATGTAGGTGAGCAGGTTACTGCTTTGCGTAGCGATATTGCTAAACTTGACAGCGACAAAGATGCCTTGAACAAACTGAAAGAGGGCAAAAAAGAAGAAGAAGTACCTCAAGAGGAAAAAGATAAAATGGCGGATCTTGACAAAGAAATAGGTGAAATCAACAACAATCGTGAAAACGTGTTGAAAGAATATGGTAGTGGTAATAAATTGGTGAAACAATTGATCGACCTTGCTTTATTGTCAAACAACATGCTTCGTGGCGAGGACTTAACTAAATTTGTGAAGCGTAGCATCGAACTAATCAAAGCATAAGGTCTGCGACCTTTTTGATGTTGCTTACGCACAATCAATTAAAATAAAAAAGCAAGCAAGATAAATTCTTGCTTGCTTTTTTTATTATGTTCCTTAATGAATATTAAGTGTGTAAAACATCAAATAGCACGAAGTGCTTATTTATTGATGAATACTTGAATTCCTACTTTAAATGTAAACCCTTGCTGTGGGATTACTGCCGTATAAATTCCTGATTGTCCGTATAGTCCACCATGATTGATGTCTTCATCTAATAAATTTTCAAAATTAGCATATATTCTAAAATATTTGCTAATATTATTTAGAGACAAATTTGCGTCTAAAGTATAATATCCTGTCTGTACGTTATCGGCAAATACTGCGGTATTGGCGTTGTGCATATCACTAACCCACCTGAAGCGAGTCGAAATAGTTAGGTGCTCAAACAAATCCTGAGCAGTAACTCCTACCCATGCTTTGTGTTCCGAAATACGAGGAATGGACGTTTCCGTTTCATCTTCGGCAATGGATACAGCTTGGGTATACGAATAGTAACTATAAAATAATATATTCGAACCTATTTTTGCATCAAATAAGAAATCTCCGCCTATTATTTCCTGATGTCCAATATTTTCATTTCTCAGCCCACTCGTTGTCGATTGAAAATACTTGTTATACACACTTGTAGAGTATAGATTTCGTTCGATAAGATTTGTTAAATCATTATAATAACCAACTGCTTTGATTTTGTAATTATCGTTTATTCTTTGGGTTACACTGGCTTCAAATGAATGAACAATTTGGTTTTCGAGTGTCCAGTTTGGCTCTGTTTTTTGTACTTCGGCAGTCGAAAGCATAGTGATTGTTGGTGTTCCAAACTGTTCGTACTGATAAAATAACGACGGTGCTTGAAAAGCTTTTCCGTATATAAACTTGATTTCGGTATTGCTGGTAGGCGAAACAATAAGCCCAATGCGTGGGTTGAATGTTCCTTCGTAACGTGTTGAATAATCGTAACGAGCACCTACTGTAATACTAATCAAATCAATAGGAGTAAATACTGCTTGCCCAAAACCTGAAATTCTATTTTCTTCAATCGTTAATGCATTGTCTATTGACGTTGCATTGCTTCCTTCATATTTGTCTGATTGTCCTAAAACTTCGTCATTGGCATAAGGCGGGATACTTGTTGAAAATTCGTTATCCATCCCGATAATGAATTGAATCTTGTCATTAATTTGCTGATTATAAGTAATAAGCCCAACAATGCTATTGTCTATTCCTGTCATGTACTGTTCGTAAGTATCGCCTACTGTTCCTGGCACTTTCCATTTATGGAATATCGTGTTTGCATCTTGAACATGATTTTTATAGCTAATATCAATGGCTAATTGTCCTGTATTTGACAACTCTTTTTCATAAGTCGCCCAAACGATATTACTATACGTTTTCCACCGATTGTCTTTGTCGTAAATATAAATCGCTGGATTATGTCCCATGGCATTGCCTTCGTCAAATTGCTGACGATAAACGTTGAGCGAAAAATTTTTATAACTGGCATTCAAATAAATCGAATGGTCGTCAATTGGCTGTTGCGCCTGATTGGCAATTGGATCAAGGTAATTCTCGATAATGTCATAAGCAGGATCTGTACCTCCAATGTCGTATCCTTCCGATTGATACATGCGTGCACTCAGGAAAAATGAAAGATCGTCGTTTACTCGCATCGAACTTTCTATGGAGGCATCTATCGTATTCAGGCTCGCATAATTGGCAGAAGCAGACATCGAGAAGTTACTTGCATTTTCACTATTGTCAAATACAATATTAATAATGCCTGAAAATGCATCTGCTCCATAAGCCGCTGAAGCAGGACCATAAATAACTTCTACTCGTTCGGCATGTTGAATAGAAATGGAATTCCCAATAGAAAGGAATGTGCCACTTGCCGAGTTTAGTTTATGCCCATTGATTAAAACCAAGAAACGATCGTTACCTGCAACACCTCTTACCGAATATAATTCGCCAAAACGCCCTGCATTAGAAGTAATATCAAAGCCTTGCACGTCTTTCAGTAAATCAGAAAGATCGTGATAGCCTCTGTCTTTTATTTGCTGACGACTAATGACTTGTATCGAGTTTGGTATTTCGGAAATGCTCTGTGCATAGCGACTTACTCCTGATATTACATCACCCATCAACGATTCTAGTGATTCGTCTGATAAATCGTCATTCTGTATAATACTGTCTTGTTGTGCATGCAAACCTACTGAATTAAAAAACAGTAAGAGTATAATAAATTGCTTTAAATTTTTCATTTATTCGTCTTTTTTAAGTTAAAAATGTTTATTTTAGCTTTTATCCGCTACTATCATTCAAAGTTAATAAATCTAATTTAATCAAAAAAAGAAAAACGTATTATTTTATATTTTTTTTTATATCTTGAATTGCTGTTATAAATTATGATTTTTTATTTATACCAATTTAATATCAAAATACCCGAAATAAATTCAAACTATTTTTTTGTTTTACAATCTTCAATTTTTTAGCATAGCCGTAGCTACGGTTAAAATTTTAAGTGCAGTAAAACGGAAAAAGATAACAGATTTATCGGGTGTTTTGGTGTTGAATTGGTATTATTCATAAGATCCAAGTATTGCTTGTATTATGAAATAATTTTATGAGAAAAAACAGACAGAAAATAAATATTCTAAATTCATAATTAAGCTCCTATGAAAAATTAATTGCATATTCACTTTTCGATAAGTTATTGATTGTAATAGTTTTGCACAAGTGCGTAAGCAACATTAAATAGCACGAAGTGCTTA
>JAOZTL010000082.1:0-7615 GCA_029942205.1 Bacteroidales bacterium
AGAAACAAAAGTGAGGTATAAATCTAAAGGCGTATTGAGCCGAATTGAGAAGCATGGAGACCGTTTGCGTGTCGAATTTTATGAGAAAGTATGGGCGATTGCTGCTGGGCAATCTGCCGTTTTCTTTGAGAAAAATGATTTGCTTGGTGGAGGAATTATTGAATAAATAAAATTTAACGGATTCTATATTTTATATCCAACAACCAATATATCATCTACTTGTGATAAATCTCCTTGCCAAATCTCGAGGGAATCAGTTAATCGTATTTTCTGTTCGACAAGAGATAGTGTGGATATTTCTAAGAGCAAAGTTTTAAAATTCGCAGATAAAAATTTCCTACTTTCTTTGCCTCCGAATTGATCGATGTATCCATCTGAAAATTGATAAATAATATCTCCTTTTTCTAATTGAAATACTTGATTTGTGAAAGAATCTTTTTCTTTTAGATGTATGCCAATTGGCATTCTATCTGCTTTTAATTCAAAAAAATCCTGTTTATCCGTTTTATTGCGAATAATATAAACTGAATTATATGCTCCTGAAAATTGCATTTGTCTATTTTCTTTGTTTATAACACAAAGCGAAAGATCAATTCCATCTTTTGAGCTAGTAAAAGATAATTTTTTCTGCTTCAGTTGAGTTTTTAGTTTTTCTTTCATCGTATCCAGAATATCACTTGCTTTTGAAATATTCGAATCTGCCGTGATTTCTGTTAATAAAGTAATTCCAAGTATACTCATGAAAGCTCCAGGAACGCCATGCCCTGTACAATCAGCAACAACATTTATAATATGCTTTTCTGTCTCTTTAATCCACTGAAAATCACCACTTACAATGTCCTTTGGCTTATGAAAAATAAAGGCTTCATTGAAATTTTTTTGAAGTGCTTGTTCCGTAGGTAATAATGCAATTTGTATTTTTCTAGCATATTGAATGCTGTCTTTTATTTTCAAATTTTGTGATGCGATTTGGTCTCTGTTTTTTGCTACAAAATCACGTTGTGCTTCAATTTCATCTCGTTGTGCTTTTATTTCTTCTTTTTGTTGATTAATTTCTATATTCTGACCTTTCAATTTTATATTTTTTTCTTTTCTTATTTTATTTTGTTTGAATAGAATAATAGAAAAAATAATAATTGTAATAAAACCTAGAGAAATTAGAAAAATTATAATCCTTTGATTTTTAATGAATTGCTGCTTTTTTTCAAGTTCCACATTTTGTAATAAACTTGCTGTATTTAGCAGCTCTATTTCTTTTTGTTGTTTTTCTGAATCGAATCTCGCTTCAAGTTCATTTATTTGTTCTAAATTTTGTTCTTCACGAAGTGAATCTTGATAAAGAACAGATAATTCATAGTATTTTAGGGCATTAGTTAAGTCATTTTCATCTTTGTTTAATTCATAGAGGCTATAATACAATAAATACAGGTTTTCTGTTAGTTTTTCTTCTTTTGAAATTTGAATCCCTTTATTTAGATAAATAATAGCATTATTATATTCTTTTAGTTGTCTATAAGCGTCGCCTATATTGATGCAAGAAGTTGAAATTCCTTCTTTGTTTTTAATTTCAATCTCTATTTTATATGATTTATAGTAATATTTCAATGCTTTTTCAATATTATTATATCCTTTTTCATATAAAACACCTATATTATTTAAAGAAGAACTTTCTCCTTTTTTATTACCTATTTTTTGTTTTATTTTTAATGATAAATTATAATATTCAATTGCTTGTTTGTAATTTTCTATATTTCGGTATATAATTCCTAAATTATTATATGCATTTGCTATTTCTTTGTCGTCATTTATTTCTATTTGTATTTCAAGGTTTTTGTGAAAGTATTCAATCGATTTTTCTAATTTATCCTGATAAAAATATGCTTGCCCTAGTAATGAATAGGTTTTCCCTACTATTTTTTTTGTTTTTATAGGAAGAAACACATCATATTTAATGATTTTAGTAAAAGAATTAGGAAATGTATTAACTTGATTATTTTTATATAAATCAATTACTTTATATCCATAATCAATTGTTTTATCCAGAGAGATATTGAAATAATAATTTGCAATAATATTATAAGATTGCATTTTTTCGAGCATTCTTTTTTGAGGCAGTATGCTTTCAAGACTGTCTATTTCATTTTTTGTTTGTCCGTAGGTTGCGTTTATTACGAAAAAACAAATGAATAATATGGAGTATCGTTTTATCAAAGCTTTTCTTTTATTTTTATACCTATAACTAAAATATCATCAATTTGCTTCCGATTGCCTTGCCATTGTTTTAATTTGTCTTCTAGCATACTATTTTGCTCTTCAGCAGGTAATTCACTTATTGATTTGAGTATTTTTATAAAATTAGTTTTCAATAATTTTGTAAATTTATTACCTCCTAATTGATCGTGATAGCCATCAGAAAAGAGATAAAGCATGTCATTATTTTCAATCGTAACTATGTTATTGGTGAAACTACGATTTATTTTCGGATGAAAACCTACTGGCATTTTATCTGCTTTTTCCTCTATTAATTCACCTTTTCTTATAATAAATAATGGATTATAAGCTCCTGCATATTCTAGTGTTTTGTTTGCAAAATCAATGATACAGAGAGACATATCCATGCCATCTTGAAGTTTTTTGCTCTGTCCTTTTTGATTTAGTGCGCCAATAACATTTTCTCGTAATAAATTTAAAATCATATTTGCATGTAGATTTTTATTTTTATTTACGATTTGATTTAAAAAAGTAACGCCAAGCATGCTCATAAATGCTCCAGGAACACCGTGCCCAGTACAATCTATGGCTGCCACAATTACTTTTTTCTCATATTCGGCAAACCAATAAAAATCACCACTAACAATGTCCCGAGGCTTGAATAAAATAAAATATTCTTTCAAAAAGCTATCAATATTGTTCTTTTGGGGTAAAACAGCGTACTGTATGGAGCGTCCGTACTGGATGCTGTCTTTTATAGCAACATTCTGATTACCAATCATATCTCGCTGTGTTGTAGCTGTATCACGCTGTGCTTCTATTTCATTTTTTTGTTCTATAATCGAATCTCGTTGTGATTTTATCTCTTCATTTTGATTTGCAATTTCTTTAGTCCTTTGTTCTACTTTTTCTTCCAGCTCTTTATTTATATTAGAAATACGTTTTACGTAGCGTTGTAAACGTTCCGACATATGGTTAAATCCTTCTGTTAATTCTCCAATTTCATTATTGCTCCGTACTATACTATAGTTATCAATATCGTTAGCATTTGTCTTTTTTATGTTGTTTAGTAATGCTTTTACAGGAATTGTAATGTCTTCTGTCGTCCATTTTACGAATAAAATAATATAGAAAAATGAAACACTGATTCCTGATATTATGCCTCCAAACATAAGTACAGAATTAATGGCATTAATATAGAAAAGATCATTAAAAAGTGAAATATCATATAACTTATCTTGTGATAAATAATTACCAAACAAAATAATTTGATGGGATAAATTATATTTGTCTATATTTAGATTATCAATTGCAGTAAGACTAAGTATTACGTAAAGTAAAACAATGGTTAAGGGCAGCAGAGTTGTAACCATGTTTGAAAAAAGAATATAGTTACGAATTTTACCTGATTTTTTTTTGAAAATCTTTTTTCGGAGTTCTTCTGCCGAAAAAATATGCTCTATGTAATGTAGATGGACACGATGTCGCTGCCAATAAAAGATGAAAAGTATCGTTAATGTACTTGCAATTAGAGAAATATAGAAAAATTGTTTCTCAAGTTTTGTTGCATCATGGTTATTATCTGAAAAAAAGAAAACTTGAAGCATTTCTAATAATATCAAAAGATAAGGAAGTGCATAGATTAATGTATATATTAGGGGGGTTTTTAGAATTGTTTTTCGGATAAAAAGATTTAATTTTTCAGGTATTTTTTTTCGTTTTCGTTTTTTGTAAAAATATATTTTATATGGAATGCCATATATGAAAATAAGAATAATATTTAGTCCTATAAGTAAAAATAAATGGTCAAAAATATCTTCACTTGAACTGAAGTTTGTCTTTCTTTTGCTTATATTAATACTTACTAAAGATGTCTTTTTGTTTAATGTATCAGTGGTAATTGTAACTATTTTTTCTTGATTAAGTTCTGTTATATTTAAACTATCTGATAAATCACTAGAGTCTTTTCCTATGCCATTCATAAAACCCTGTGAGAAATTTGAATCTGAATTTATGTTGGTAAGATAAATATAACCAAAGATAGGAAAAACTAAAAATAAATACAGTATTGAAGAAAAAATATACTGTCTTTGATTGTAATATCTAGGAATTTTATTAGAATATTTCATGTGTTTAAATTTGTGTAAGCTATAGAAATTTAATCGTTCTTTATGAGGAGCGATTAATTATCCTTAATAAATTCCTTAGTTATAAAAATAATGTATCTGTTTTTTTGTGCAATTCCTTACTTAATTCCTTTGGATTTTAATAAGTAAAGATACTGATTTTTTTAGGGATAAAAAATTGAAATCTTAAAACAAATATTTTTATGCGATTCAATTCTTTTATACCGAGAGTATTATGGCTTCTATTAAAGAATATTTATTTTATTGATGATATTTTTATTTTTTTATTTCAGATATTTTTAAGACCTTTCATTTATCTTAAGCACTTCGTGTAATATGATGTTGCTTACGTGCTTATGCAAGCTTCTTTCAATCAGTGATTTATAGGTAGTTTCAAAATAAAAAAGTATTGTTTAATTATATGTAGCTACTTATTAATACTGAGACAGAAAAAATAATATTTTTCTTCACTTAACTAATTAATTATTAGTCTGATATTCCCTGTTCACAAAATTAATTGTATGTTTATTCGTTTATAAATTACTGATTTAGTTAATATAATATAAGTGTGTAAGTAACATCAAATAGGTCGAAGACCTTAATTAAAAACAAAGAATGTCAGAAAAAACAAAATTAGACGTAATATACTCATTATACGCTGCTTTCGATTTGTATCCCTCGGCAAAAGGAGCGGCTACGCATATTTCGCACATGAGCGAAACGCTTTTTGATACATTTGGAAGCGGAATGCTTTATGTATTAGGAAATCATAAAATGCCTGATTTTCAGATAGAAGGAAATGTGGTTATCAAGCGTTTTGTGAGCGAAGAACCCAATTTTTTGCAACGAGCAGAAGCATATTCTCAAGCATTATTTGAACAAATAGAGCGATTGGATAGTTTGAAATTAGTACATTTTAGGGATATTTGGAGTGGATTAGCTATTCTAAAAAAAGAGAGAAATTATAAAACAGTTTATGAAGTAAACTCATTGGCTTCCATAGAGTTACCTTATAGATATGCTGGAATTGAAGATGAGTTATTAGATAAAATTCGTATAATGGAAGAATTTTGTTTAACAAAAGCAGATAAAATTATTACTCCATCTGAAAATACACGGAAATTATTACTTGAAAAAGGCATAGAAACATCTAAAATACAAGTGATTAGTAATGGTGCAGATATTCCTGAAAAATATGAAAAACCTATTGATGCTCCAGAAAAATATTTAATTTATTTCGGAGCTTTACAAACGTGGCAAGGTGTAGATATTTTATTGAAATCCATGCATTTATTAAGGGATTATTCTGATTTAAAGCTAGTTATCTGTTCGTCGAATAGACCACGTTTTTCTAAAAATTATCGAAAACTAGCTGAAAAGCTGGAAATAAATGATCAGATTATTTGGTATCATCAATTGCCTAAAAATGAGCTTTACGCATGGATTCAGCATGCTTTGTTGTCTATCGCACCGCTTTCCGAGACAGAAAGGAACATTGTGCAAGGAGCTAGCCCACTGAAAATTTTTGAGTCAATGGCATGCCAAACGGCTGTTGTAGCAAGCGATTTGCCAATAGTGCGTGAAATTGTTGAGCATTTAAAAACGGCATACTTTGTGCGACCTGACAGACCTGCAGAGCTTGCTCGAGGGATGCGTTTTTTGCTCGATCAGCCTAATTTGAGAACTGCGATACAGCTTGAAGCTTTGCAACATTTAGAAAAAAAATATAGTTGGAAGCAAAAAAAGAAAGAATTGAAAAATCTTTACGAAAAAATGACTACCTTTGAGTTTTAAACTTCAAAAATGGTATGCTTTAAGAATAAGTAAATTATTTATCAAGATATTAATTGATTGAAAATCAATACTAAAAACAAATACTATGGCAGATGGTGCTCTGAAATTATATGGAAAATTAAATGCAGAACAAAAAAAATTGGTGCAAGAAAAGAAAATAGAAACTAGCATGAAAGCAAAAAAATGGCTGGAATTTTTGCGGCAAATTGCTTTTTTTGATAGGTTAAGAGATCAAGCACACAGAAAATTGAAAACAGGAGCTATTATCGTGGGTATTATTGATTTAATAATGCTTGGTGGTGTATTTAGTTATTCTATAGTGGCAGCAGTACTATTTGTTTTGTTATTGATATTTTTTATTTTCTTAATTATCCGATTTAAAAAGATAAAAAATATTGATATTTCTAATAATTTAAGGCTATTTGTTGTTCCTTTACTTGTTGCTTTGAAAGAAGAAATAGATCCAAATACAAAAGTATTTATAAAAATGGATTTGACAGATGCTTTGCATAGTACTAAATTGAAAGATACTATTCTTCCGCAAGGGAAAAGATACCCGAAAATAACTACTTTTATGTATAATAATCCATGGTTTGAGGTCAGAGCACAATTGAACGACAAAACTATTTTGCAATGGGACATCGAAGACATTATACGGCATCGTAAAATAAGAAAGATTAGTGCTAGCGGAAAATTAAAATTTAAAGAAAAATTTAAAGTGAAGCATATTATCAGTATGAAATTATTGTTTTCTAAAGACTTGTATACTATCAAAAGTCGTGAAAATATAGAATATGCAGATCAAGGCGAATATCACATGATTAAATTGAAAAATAAAGCCTATGGATATTCTAAAAATTCTATCATGGAATTAAATGCTTTTTTGGGGACAGTAGCGATGGCTTATCGTAATTTTGAACAAATTTAATACTTTTTATATGTCTAAATGTCAGGTAAAAACAGGAATGTTTGTATTGAAAGAATGTGGAAATGCAGCTCATGCAAAGTGTGATGACTGCGGAGTATTCATTTGTAGTAAACATGGAAAACAAGATGGACCAAAAATAGTTTGTGTACAATGTTATGCCAAAAATCATGCACAAGATTTTGAAAAACCTAAATATAAAGAACAAACTTACCGAGAATGGGAAAATGGCTCATTTTCAAACTATTCGCAATGGTATTTTATGACTCGATATAGCTTTCATTCGAGTAGTCATTATCGCCCTTTCGATGAAGATGATTATTCTAATTTCGATCATGGAAGTGAAGACGAATTTATTGACGATACGGACGGAGGTAGTTTCTTTGATAGTTAAGATCTTCGACCTAATTTGATGTTGCTTACGCAAATTTATAAATTTTGAGGGTTCAGTAATATACAAAATTGTATGTTTACTTTCTGATAAGTTCTTGGTTGTAAATGTTTTACACAAGAGCGTAAACAATATTAAATAAATCGCAGTTATTATGGATGAAAAATA
>JAOZTL010000082.1:7625-9699 GCA_029942205.1 Bacteroidales bacterium
AATTAGAGATGGATTATTCTTTTTCTTTGATTCGAATGAGTTTAGATTTAAAATTACTTTGGTTTACCGAAAACTATTATCCCAATAGAGGCGGAATGGCGCAAGCTTGCGACCGTATTACTTACCATTTGCGGCAAAAAGGAATTACTATTGATTTAATTCATTTTGTCAGTGTAAAAAGAAAATTTAAAGAACAAAAATTACTGCATGGCATTAATTATTCTTTTCCCATAGAAGAAGATGTTTCTCATTCGCTGAATCTTTTGTGGAATTTTATTTCCAGAAAAAAAAGCGAAACACCTTATACTCATATGATTGCATTTGGAGGCTATTTGCCGATTTTGGCAGCTCCTGTTTTTTCTAAGTGGATGGAAATTCCATTAATCACGCTGATAAGAGGCAATGACTTTGATTTGAATATTTTTTCGCACAAAAAGAGAGAACTCCTTTTATATGCTCTTGAAAATTCTTCCCAAATTTGTTCGGTTAGTTCCGAAAAAGCAACTAAAATTAGAAAATTAGTACCAAATAAGAATGTTCATTTTATTACAAATGGTATCGATTTATCCAATTGGAAATTATACGATAGCGAGAATCGGATAAAAGCTAAATGGTTGAAAAATAGCGATTTAAAAAACAAACGACTGATTGGTATTTTTGGGCATTTAAAACAAAAAAAAGGCATTGAATTATTTATTAGAGCCATACAAAAGAGTAATTATTCTGAGAAAATTCATTTATTATTGGTTGGCGAAATAGAAGAAAAAAATATAGAATTATTGAATGAACTAGAAATAAAATATACATTATTACAATTTTTAGATCGTTATGAATTACTTCCATTTTATGCGGCTTCAGATGTCGTCGCAATTCCATCACATTACGAAGGAATGCCCAATGTATTGCTCGAAGCTGGAAGTCTGGCACGAACATTTATTGCAAGTAAAGTAGACGGAATGGATGATGTGCTGGAAGATGAAAATAGCTTTTTATTTCAAGTAGGAAATTTAGAGCAATGTACGAAAGCAATTCGTCGATTTATGAAAACAAACAATGATGAATTAGTAGAAAAAGGACAAAAAATAGCAGAAGAAATAAAAAAAAAATATACTCATTCTATAGAAACAAATCAATACATTGATTTATTAAAAAAAACAAAATAAGTAATTGAAAATGAAACGAATACTGATAACAGGAGGTGCTGGATTTATTGGATCACACTTGTGTGAAAGGCTACTAAATGAAGGAAATGAAGTGATTGCTTTAGATAATTATTTCACAGGATCTAAAAATAATATCGTCCATTTGAAAAAAAATCCATATTTTGAAATTGTACGGCATGATGTTATTTCGCCGTACTATGCCGAAGTGGATGAAATTTATAATTTAGCATGCCCTGCGTCGCCTATACATTACCAATATAATCCAATAAAAACAATGAAAACTTCCGTGATGGGAGCTATAAATATGTTGGGACTTGCTAAACGTGTGAATGCTAGGATATTACAAGCATCAACAAGTGAGGTGTACGGCGACCCTGTGGAGCATCCACAACCCGAGTCTTATTGGGGAAATGTGAATCCGATCGGAATAAGATCATGTTACGATGAAGGAAAACGCTGCGCCGAAACACTGTTTATGGATTATAATAGACAGAACAGCGTACTGGTCAAATTGATCAGAATATTTAATACGTATGGCCCTCGAATGCACCCGAATGATGGACGAGTTGTTTCTAATTTTATTGTACAAGCACTTAATAACGAGGATATTACAATTTATGGAGATGGTAGCCAGACACGGAGCTTTCAGTATGTAGACGATTTGGTAGAGGGCATGGTGCGTCTGATGAATAATACGAAAGATAATTTTGTGGGACCTGTAAATGTAGGAAATCCAAACGAATTTACAATTTTAGAGTTAGCACAAAAAGTAATTCAAATGACTAATTCAAATTCTAAACTGATCTTTTTGCCATTGCCGCAAGACGATCCATTACAACGAAAACCTAATATTGATCTGGCTTATAGAGAGTTAAATGGCTGGAAACCTATCGTGCAGCTAGAAGAAGGCC